>NZ_JBEZFD010000014.1:0-270709 GCF_040649235.1 Spirillospora sp. NPDC049024 | reverse complement strand
TCGCGCGAGCCCCCGCGGCCGCGCCTGACTCTACCTCCCCTCCCGGGGGTTGTTTGGGCGGGCCGGCCCGCCCCCGCCCCCCCCCCCCGCCCAAAAAACACAATAAATACAGCAGGCACCTCTCCGGATGAGGTGCCTGCTGTGCGGGGTACGGACGAACCGGGCCTCGCGGTCCGGGTCAAGGCTTCGCCCGTTTCCCGTGTCAAGGAGGGATTTCAGGCGCGGGCGATCACTTCCGTTTCTGGCTCGGGGACGGGACTGGACGGCCGGGGCCGGCGCGGTGTCATGCCAAGGGCGGTGATCGCGGCGATCACCATGAACGCGCCGACCATCAGCCAGGCGTGGACGTAGGCGGTGTGGAGGCCGGGGTAGCCGTGCGGGGTGCCGAGGACCGCGACGGCGAGGCTGACGCCGAGGACGGCGCCGATCTGGCGGCTCATGTTCACCACGGCGCTGCCGGTGGCGTAGCGGTGGGACGGCAGTTCGACCGCGGCGGCGGACAGGATGGTGGGCAGGGCCAGGCCGACGCCCGTTCCGCCGACGAGCCAGCCCGGCAGCATCTCCGACGCGTAGGCGGGGGCGGGGCCGAGGCTCATCGCGATCAGGACGACGCCGAAGGCGCAGAGCATGCACCCGACGGCGGTGATCAGCCCGACCGGGACGCGCGCGGCCGCGAGGCGTCCGGCGATGAGCGCCATGACGGGGACCATGAGCGGGCCGGGCGCGACGGCGAGCCCGGTGCGGATGGGCGAGTAGTGCCAGACCTGCTGCATCCACAGGACGCCGAGCAGCAGGTTGGCGGCGAACGCGACGGTGAACAGCAGCACCGCGGCGTTGGACCAGAAGAAGGTGCGGACGGCGAGGAGCGCGGGCTCGATGACCGGTGCGGGGTGGCGCAGGGAGCGCAGCCAGAACCAGGTGAGCCCGAGCAGCGCGGCGGCGACCACGATGGTGGTCCGCTCGCCCGGCCAGTCGTTGATCTTGACGAGGCCGAGCGCCAGCAGCGCGATCGCCGCGGTGGCCACGGCCGTGCCGGCCAGGTCGGGGACGCGGGCGGTGGCGCCCTCGCGCGAGTCGGGGACGAGCCGGGCCGCGAGCAGCACCGCCGCGATCCCGATGGGGACGTTGACCTCGAACACCCAGCGCCAGGAGGCGTCGACGAGGACGCCGCCGACGGCGGGCCCGGCCGCGGCGGCGATCGCCGAGGCCGCCGACCAGATCCGCACCGCGCCGCCGCGCCGCTCCGCCGGGAAGGCCGACAGCAGCAGGCCGAGGCTGGTGGGGATGAGCGCCGCGGCGCCCGCGGCCTGGACGACGCGGAAGGCGACGAGCCACCACAGCGAGGGGGCCGCGGCGCACGCCTGGGAGGCGAGGGTGAAGACGGTGAGGCCGAGGACGAGGCCCGCCTTGCGGCCGTAGCGGTCGGCGAGCCTGCCGAGCGGCACCAGCAGCGCGGCGAAGGCGATCGCGTACCCGTTGAGCACCCACGACAGGTCGGCCATGGACTCCCCGGCGAAGTCGCGGCCGATGTCGGTGAACGCCACGTTGACGATGAACAGGTCGAGGCCCGCCATGAAGGAGGCGACGGAGAGCACCGCGAGCACCGGCCCCCTGCGGACCCGGCCCGCGCCGCGCACCTGACTTTGTTCCACCATAGTCAGGGAGGCTAGCGAGCCCCCTGACTTTGGTCAAGCAAAGTCAGCAGGTTTATAGTGGAACGGTGACAATCACACTGGAAGGGCACTTCGCCGACCGCGAGGCCTGGTCGATGCAGAACTGCCCGGTCGCGAGGACGCTCGCCGCGCTCGGCCCGCCGTCGGCGGTGCTGGTGCTCAGCGAGGCCTTCTTCGGGACCAACCGATTCGGCGACTTCGTGCGCAACCTCGGCATGACGGAGTCGGCCGTCACCGCCCGGCTGCGCCATCTCGTCGACGCCGGCCTGCTCACCAGGGAGCCCTACCAGGAGCCGGGGCAGCGCACGCGCTACGAGTACCACCTGACGAAGATGGGCCTGGACCTCGCGCCCACCCTCGTCAGCCTCATGGAATGGGGCGAGACCTACCTGCCCCACGAGGAGGGGCGCCAGGTCATGCTGACGCACGCCCGCTGCGGCGAGCGCGTGACGGCGCAGGTCAGATGCGCCGACGGCCACGACGTGGCGGTGGACGAGATCGTCATGGGGCCGCCGAGCACGGCGGACGACGAGCCCGGCGGAACCGGGGGCTGACCGGCGGCGGGCCGGTCCCGCGACGGGCCGGCGGTCAGGGGTGCCGGGTGCCGCCGGCGAGCCGCAGCGCGTGCTCGACCAGCGACACGAGCACCTGCTTCGCCGACACCGTCCGGCGCGCGTCGCACAGCAGGATGGGGACGTGGGGGTCGATGTCCAGCGCCGACCGGATCTCGGGCGGCTCGTAGCGGTCGGCGTCGTCGAAGCAGTTGACGGCGACGATGAACGGCGTGCCCTTGCGCTCGAAGTAGTCGATCGAGGCGAAGCTCGCCATCAGCCGCCGCGTGTCGGCGAGCACGACCGCGCCGAGCGCGCCGCGCGACAGCTCGTTCCACATGAACCAGAACCGCTCCTGGCCGGGCGTGCCGAACAGGTAGATGGCGACGCCGTCGCGCAGCGTGATGCGGCCGAAGTCCATCGCCACGGTCGTGGTGGTCTTGGCGGCCACGCCGTCGAGGTCGTCGACGCCGACGCTCACGTCCGTCAGCGCCTCCTCGGTGCGCAGCGGCCGGATCTCGCTGACCGCGCCGACCAGCGTCGTCTTCCCGACGCCGAACCCTCCGGCGACCAGGATCTTCAGTGCGACGCGCGGGCCGTCCGCCCGTTCGTCGGGCTCGTCCGGGGCCGCCGCGGCGGGGGGCGGGGCGTCAGAGCGCGCGGAGTTCATCGAGCACCCTCCTGAGCAGGTTCGGGTCGTTGTGCGGCTGGATGGCGGTCGCCTGGCCGAACGGCCCGGACGGCGACGGCGCCGGGGACCATCGCTGGACTTCCAGGAGGCCGGAGTCGATCAGGTCGCCGGCCAGCACCCGGATCACCCCGAACGGCAGGTTCAGGTCCGAGGCGAGGTCGGCGAGGGCGTGCGGGCGCCGGCACAGCGCCAGCAGCCCGCGCTGCTGGCGGGAGAGCCGGCCGGGCTCGGGCGGCGGCCGCCCGGTCGCGACGAGGATCGCCACGATGTCGAGCGGCTCGCCGCTCGGCCGGGTGCGGCCGCGCGTCACCGCGTAGGGGCGGACGATCGGTCCGGCGGCGGCGTCGAGCCACCGTTCCCGGCCGGGACCCCGGGGAGCACCGGGCCCGCTACTGGGGTCCATGGCGGGTCACCTGGGTCCGGTCCCGGGCGCGCCCTGCCTGAGTCCGGTGGACAGCTGCCGGTGGACCCGCTTGACCAGCATCGTCATCTCGTAGGCGACGAGTCCCGCGTTGGCGCCGACCTCGCTCAGCAGGGCGAGGCAGCTGTTGGCGCCGGCGGGCACGACGAAGAACAGGCCCTTGTCCATCTCGACGATCGTCTGCCGGATCTCGCCGGAGTCCAGTTGCGGCCGCGCCCCGACGGCGAGGCTGTGGAACCCGGCGGCGAGGGCCGCGAGGTACTCGGAGTCCTCGCGGCCGACGCCCCGCGACATGCCCATGACGAGCCCGTCCCGGGACAGCACGACCACCTTCCGGATCTGCGGGACCCGGTCGACCAGGTCGTCGAGGAGGAAGTTGAGCTCGGCGGCGACTCCCTGATGGGTCATGATCTTCCTTCCATGCCGTCCATGGGTCCGTCCGGCGCCTCGTCCTCGTCCCGGCCGCGCAGCCAGCCCGCCTGCAGGGAAGCGAACAGGTCGCGGGACGCCTCCGCCGACCGTTCCTCCCAGGCGGCGATCGCGTCACCGGTGGCCGCGGACTCTTCTCCGTACGGGCCGGTCTCCTCGTAGGGGTTCGTCTCCTCGTAGGCGGCGGCTTCGCGCAGCTGGGGCGCCAGGCTCCCGCCGCGCACCCGGCGCGGCAGCGGGGCCCGCCCGCCGGCCGTCTGCGCCTGCGCCTCCCCGAACGGCGCCCCGCCGAACGGAGGCTCCCCGAACCCGGGGTCGCCGAACGACGCGGGCGCTCCGTACCGGCCCGCCGCTCCCCCGTACGTTCCGCCGCCGTAGGCGGGGGCCTGTGGGGCGGCGGCCTGGAACGGCCGCGCGGCCTCGGTCGGCGGCGGCGCTCCTCGCGACGGCGGCGGACCGTGCGACGGTGGGGTCCCGAACGACGTCGGGGTCTGGTCACCGTCGCCGAACCCCACCGCCGCGTTCTGGTCCGGCCTCTCCTCGCTCGTCCATTCGGGGAGGGACACCGGCGTCTCTGACGGCGCTCCTTCGCCGACCGGCCCCGTCTCGTGGGGCGCCGAGCCGTTGGGCACAGCGCCGTTGGGCAGGGTGTGGTTGGGGGCCGTGTCCGTGGAGGCCGTGTCGGTCGGCGCCAGGTCCTGGACGGAGGCCGTGTCGTACACCGGCGCGTTGAGCGTCGCGGTGGAGGCCGGGGGCGGGGGCCACGGCCGCAGCGACCCGTTCACCGGCGCCGCGCCCCGCTGCTGGACGGGCCCGGCCTGGACGGCGCCGTCCTCGTCCTCAGGCTGGTCGACGTCCACGATGAGTTGGCGCGGAATCAGCACGACCGCGCTGACGCCCCCGTACAGGGACGGCTGCAAGGCGACCTTGATGCCGTGCCGGCCGGCGAGCCGGGCGACGACGAACAGCCCGAGCCGGTCGGTGACGGCCAGGTCGAACTCGGGCGGCCGCGACAGCCGCAGGTTCAGCGCGTCCAGCTCGGACTGGTCGAGCCCGATGCCGCGGTCGATGATGTCGACGGCGAACCCGTTGGCGCCCATCTCGCCGCGGACGAGCACCTCGGTGGGCGCGGGCGAGAACACCGTGGCGTTCTCGATCAGCTCGGCGAGCAGGTGGATGATGTCGGCGACGGCCTCGCCGATCACCGCGGCCTGCCCGGACACCACGACGATCTCGACCCGCGTGTAGTCCTCGACCTCGGCGACCGCGGCGCGCAGCACGTCCTCGACGTGCACCGGCCGGCTCCAGCCCCGGCCCGGGGACGTCCCGGACAGGATGACCAGGCCCTCGGCGTGCCGGCGCATGCGGGTGGTGAGGTGGTCGAGGCGGAACAGGTCCTCCAGCACCTTGGGGTCGGACGCGTCGCGCTCCATCTCGTCCAGCATCCGCAGCTGGCGGTGCAGCAGCGACTGGCTGCGCCACGCGACGTTGAGGAACACGCGGCTGATGCCCTGCCGCAGGTAGGACTCCCGGACGGCGGTCTCGATCGCGGTGTGCTGCACCTTCGTGAAGGCGTCGCCGACGCGCGCGACCTCCCGGGTCTTGCCGATGACGAGCGGCGGGGCCTCGGCGTCCACGTCCACCTCCTCGCCGCGCCGCAGCCGGGCGACGACGCCGGGCAGCCGGTCCTCGGCGAGCTTCAGCGCGGCGCGCTGGAGCCCCCGCAGCTCGCGCGACAGGCTGCGCGCCGCGAGCAGCGACAGCACGATCGAGGCGATGACCGCGAGCAGTCCGAACCCGCCCGCCAGGACGAGCCGCATGACGATCCGCTCACCGATCGGCTTGGCCATCTCGTTGAGCGCGAGGCTCGCCTCGGTGACCTTCTGCGCCCACGCCTGCGACAGCAGCTGCGAGGTGGCCTGCCAGTCCGCGGCCTCGGACGGCAGCCGGTCGCCGCGGGCGTTCACGATCGCGTCCTCGGCCGCCCGGTACCGCTGGAACTCCGGGGACGCGGCGAGCCGGCCCAGCGGCCCGCGGATCTGCTCGTTCAGGTCGGCGAGCCCGGCGTCGAACTCGCGCCGGCCCTCCGCGGCCCACTGGACGAACGCGGTGTGCTCGGCGGGGGTGAGCCGCCCGCCCCGCGCCATCGCGGCGGTGACGAGTGAGTCCTCCCGCAGCATGTAGGCGCGGGCGTTGCCGATGCCGATCAGCGCGCGCCCCTGGGTGAAGATCGCGACGTCATTGACCGTCACCAGGCCGTCGAAGACCTTGATGACCTGGTCCAGCAGGACGCTGTAGGAGTTGATGACCTCCAGCGGCTGGACCCGGCCCGAGTCGACCTTTGCGCGCAGCTGCGGCAGCCGGTCCAGCGCCCGGACCGCCTCGGCGAGCCGCTTCTTGGTCTCCGGGCGGGCCGCGTCCCGCGCGTCGGGCGACAGCGCGGTGGAGCGGAACGCCTTGTCGACGGCGCTCACCCGGGCGCGCTGCCCGCCTAACTTCTGCCGGTCGGCGGGGTCGCGCGTGCTGAGCGCGACGACGCTGAGGGAACGCTCCGCCTGGAGCTGGTTCACCAGATAGATGCCGGGAAGGCCGACCTTCTCGTACGTCGTCGAGAAGTCGTACTTGTCGAACGCGTCGCCGAGCGTGATGTTCGCGGCGAACGCCCACAGGGCGATGAGCGACACCAGCGGGACCAGCAGCAGCGCCGTGATCCGCAGCCGGATGGGGCGCCTGCGCCGGGGCCTGCGGCCGGCCGCGTCGTCGCGGGGTTTGGTGCGGGACATCGAGATCACTACCTCAAGCCGGGGACGGGCCGCGCCTGCCGGCCCTTGTGTCGGGGGTGCCCACGTGTCGGGGGTGCCCGTGTGTCGGGTGTTCGGTCAGGGCCGCGCCTCGTCCAGCGCCGCGCGGGCGACCAGGCCGCGCAGCCGGCTGGTGATCATGGCGACCGCCTGGGCGTGCCCGCGCAGGGCCTTCTCCCGCGTGGTGTACTGCCCGATGTCCGCGTGCATCGCGTGGTCGGACACGATCGTCTGCCACAGCAGCGGCCTCCCGTTCGCCGCGAGTCCGAGGTCGATCACGGTGAACCAGGTCGAGACGACCACGACGACGGCGCCGACGCGGATGACGTCCTGCGCGAGCAGGCGCCCCCGCACGTCGAGCAGCAGCCGCTGGGCCTCCTCGGCCGTGGCGCGCCGCCCGTCCTCCCGGTAGTAGTCCGGGGGACGGCGGGGATCGGCGGGCCGCCGGCCGGCCGGCTCGTCCTGTCGGGGCCGGTGGTCGCCGGGCCTCTCGGCGGGCCCTCGGCCGGCGGCCCCCTGCCCGAAGGCCCCCTGCCCGATGGGGCTCCGGTCAACGGGCCGCCGGTCGGCGGGCCGGGGGTCGACGGGCCTCTGGTCGGGCCGGCGGTCGGCGGGCCACCGGTCAGCGGGCCCCTGGCCGCCGGGCCCCTTGTCAGCGGGCCCGTTGCCGGCGGGCATGGCGTTAGCAGGCATGGCACTTCCCATCGCCGTACCGGGGTGCGCGGGAGATGCTCAGCGGCCGGGGTGCTCGTCCCGCGGCCAGGCGCGCACCTCGCACCAGACCGCCTTGCCGGAGGCGGTGTGGTCGGTGCCGTGCCCGTCGGCCATGACCGCGACGAGGAACCAGCCGCGGCCCGTCTCCTCCATGAGGTCGACCGGCCGCGCCGTCGGGACGGCGGCGCTCTGGTCGTGCACCTCGATGCGGAGCCGGGTGCCGGCGCGCAGCAGCCGCAGGGACAGCGCGGAGCCGGGGACCGGCGCGTGCCGGACGGCGTTGGTGACCAGTTCGGACACGAGGACCTCGGCGTCGTCGGCGATGTGCCCGATGCCGGACGCGGTGCTGACGGACCGGCTGAACCGCCGTGCCCTCGGCACCGACTCCCGCTCGGCGGGCAGCGCCAGCTCGCCCAGCAGGACCGCCGGGGGCTCCTCCAGGGCCCGCAGCCCGTCCGGCAGGGTGCCGTTCGGCAGCGTGCCGTTCGGTGGGGCGCCGTTCGGTGGCGCGGCCTGCGACGCGGTGGTGGTCAGGTGGCTGGGGAGTGGGGTGCTAGGGAGTTCGATGGTGTGGTGGTCGCCCGACATGATGAACGCCTCCTTGACTAAGGCGTGCCGCCCTGTTCCAGCCCGGCCGGGGTGCGAGGCTGAGGTGGGCTCGGGGGGTTGGTGCCGGTGCCGCCGCCGTCCGGGCGGCCGGCGGCACGGCGTGCGAGGGACGCGGCGGGCTCATGGCGGGCCGCTCCCCTCGGACTGGGTGCCCGCCCGGGCGCGCAGCAGCCGGGCGGTGCTGGTGAACCACTCGTAGTTCTCCTGCTCGAAGCGGCGTCCGCGCAGGCACGTGAGGTAGGGCCCGAGGGGGGACCCGGTGCGCAGGAACTCCTCCTCGTCGAGGTCGCCGCGCAGGTGCTTGAGGGTGCGTTCGAAGACCTCGACCTTGGCCGCCGAGGCCACCGCCCGGTCCTCCAGCTGCGCGATGACGGAGTCGGCGGAGATGTGGTCCACCGCCTGGACCATGACGAGCAGGTTCTCGCGGATGATCCCCGGCTTGGCGGGGGTCACGGCGAACCGTTCGAGCTCGTCGACGCCGGCCTGGGTGACGGTGTACACGCGCTTGTTGGGACGGTCGTGCTGGATGATCTGCCGCCCGCTGATCAGACCTTCCGTCTCCAACCTCGACAGCTCCGAGTAGAGCTGCTGCGGTACGGCGTGCCAGAAGTTGGAGACCGACAAATCGAAGATCTTGGCCAGCTGGTAGCCGCTGTACTCGCCGTCGAGCAGCGCCGCCAGCACCGCGTGACGCAACGCCATCGGCCTTCTCTCCCCGCCTTGACTCAGGGTGATGCCCGACGTTATCAGACAACGACATGATTAGTCATCATTTTGACTAGGATTGGTCAGCGCCAATTTGGATGATCTTCGAATGGGACGCCCGAAGCGCACGAAAAAGGCGCACGGGGGCGCGCCGGGCGCCGGGCCCGGCGCTCATGCGCGCGCCCCGCCGAGGCCGGCGACGCCCGGCTCGAGGGCGCCGGCGAGCTCGCTGATCTGCCCGTTCAGGAACGCCTCGCGGGTCAGCCGGCGCTGCATCTTGCCGCTGGTCGTCCGCCTGACCGAGCCCCGCGCCGCCAGCACGACGCTGACGGAGGGCAGCTCGAAGGCGCGGGCGACCCGGGTCTTGATGACCGTCGCGACCTCCTCCAGGGGCGTCCCGGCCGCGGCGCGGGTGCTGATCTCCTGGACGATGACGACCTGCTCCCGGCTCGCGTCGACCTCGCGGCCCGCGTCGGCGGGGCCGCCGACGTCGGGGTCGATGGCGGCGTCGATCGCGAAGGCGGCGCCGTGCAGCGCCGCCGGATGGGCCGCGCGCGCCACCTCCTCGATGTCGTGCGCGTGGATGTTGCGGCCGTTGACGATGATCAGATCCTTGATCCGCCCGGTGACGTAGAGCTCCCCGTCGGCGACGAAGCCGAGATCGCCCGTCCGCAGGAACGGGCCCTCGTCCGCGGCCGTGCGCGCGCGGAAGACCGCCTCGGTCTGCTCGGGGCTTTCCCAGTAGCCGCGGGCGACGCTGCCGCCGCGCACCCAGATCTCGCCCACGCGCCGCTCCGGCCGCTCTTCGCGGGTCTCGGGGTCGACGACGCGGACGTCGAGGGTGACGGGCCGCCCGCTGCTGACGAGCCGCCTGACGCCGCCGCGGCCCGCACCGTCCGGGGAGGCGGAGCCGTCCGGAACGTCGCCCGCCGGCGCCGCCTCGCTCGCGGGGACGGCCTCGTTGCGCGCGAGGGCGCCGGCGTCGAAGTCGCGGACGACGGGCCCGCCGCCGATGGGCGCGCCGGTGACGAGCAGGGTCGTCTCGGCCATCCCGTAGCAGGGCATCCACATCGAGGGCTTGAACCCGACCGGGGCGAAGCGCTCGGCGATCGCCTCCAGCGTCGCGGCCCGGACGGGCTCGGCGCCGTTCTTCACGACGGTCAGCGACGACAGGTCCAGGCCCTCCAGCTGCCGGTCGGTGACGCGGCGCAGCGCCAGCTCGTAGCCGAAGTTCGGCGCCACGGTGATCGTCCCCCGGTGCCGGGTGATCAGCTCCAGCCACAGCACGGGCCGCTTGATGAAGGTGATCGGCGAGGTGAACACGTACCGGCAGCCGAGGTAGAGCGGCTCGAGGAACTGCCCGACCAGGCCCATGTCGTGGTAGTGCGGCACCCAGCCGACGCCGACGGTCGCGGACGACCCCTCGATGCGGCGCTTGATCTCCTCGCCGTTGGCCAGCAGGTTGCCGTGGGTGACCATGACGCCCTTCGGCTCGCTGGTCGACCCGGAGGTGTACTGGAGGAAGGCGAGGGTGTCCGGGCCGCACTCCGGCGGGGCCCAGTCGCCGGGATCGGTGTCCTTGCCCGCCTGGGTGTCCAGGCAGTGGACGCGCCCCTTCAGACCGGCGGCCGACAGCCACGCGTCGAGGGTGGCGCGGTGGGCGGTGTCGGTGAGGATGAGCGCGACGTCGGCGTCCTCGATGATCCGGCGGGTGCGGCCGAACCTTCCCGCGTCCAGGTCCGGAAGCGGGGCCGGGACGGCGACGACGCGCGCGTACAGGCAGCCGAGGAACGCCGTCAGGAACTCCAGCCCTTCCGGATAGAGCAATAAGACGGCCCGGTCGCGCAGGCCGCGCGCCTCCAGGCGGCAGCCGAGCGCGCGGGCCTTCCGGTCGAGTTCGGCGAAACCGAGCACGTTCTCCTTGTACTTCCGTCCCGGTTCCTCGCTGATGAAGGTGAAGGAGCGGTCGTCGCCGTGCGTCCGGACGTTCTGCCGGACGAGCGACACGAAATCCGCGTGTCCCGTGGTCTCCGGTGTCCCGGCCATGGGTGTCACTCGCCCCCGGCCGAGGGGAGCAGGGAGGAGGACGGCGGGACGAGGGAGAGCAGGGAGAACCAGCGCCGCTCGCCCGTGGCGGCGAACATCGCCTCCTCCAGTGCGGGGAGGAGGTCCTCGGACAGGACGGTGTCGGGTTGCGCCCGCTGGAGCAGCCGTTGCAGGCACAGGACGAGCCACTGGCCGTCCTCGAAGGCCCCGCCGAACGCGCTCCGGTTGTGCAGCCAGGTGAGCATGCACGACGTCATCGCGTGCAGCTCGCAATACCTCTTGGCCCGGGTCAGCGCCGCCACCGACGAGGTGTCGCCCTCGTTCGCGCGGATGCCCTCCTCGATCCTGGCGCGCAGCGCCCCGATGGCCGAGACCAGGTCCTTCAGCTCGGCCGCGACGCCGGGCGCGGCGTGCGCGTTCGCCGCCGCCAGCATCTCCTCGGAGATCTCCTCGAACCGCTGGCCGATCTCGTCGCGGCCCTCGTTGGTGAGCTGGAGCAGGCGGCCGTCGGGGTCCCAGGGGGGCGGCGTCCGCGTCCAGCAGAAGAGGTCGGCGAGCAGTTCGTCCTCGCGGCCCGTCTCCGCCGGCGGGTCGATCAGGAAGGGCAGCTGGCCGGCGACGTTGGCGAGGTTCACGTGCGTGGTGCCCTCGAAGATGCTCGCGATCGCGTGGTCGCGCTGGAGCTTCTGGAACACCCCGTGCGCCACGCCCTCGCGCAGGTAGCCGCGCGCGGCGAGCACGGTCCCGATGCTGGCCACGACCTCCTCGCCGAGGACGGGCACGAAGTACTTCGCGATCGACGACCACAGGCTGAGCCGGCCGGGCGCGACCGTCAGGCAGCGCGCCACCGGGATCGCCACGCACTCGGCGATCAGCAGGTCCAGGTGCGCCTTGACCAGGTGGTCGCGGATGACCGGGATCTTGTAGATGTCCGAGCCGTACAGGGTGCGCTGCCGCGCGTACTCCATCCCGATGCGCACCACGGCGTCCATCGTCCCGACCGACAGCGCGGCGATCGCGGTCCGGGTGATCTGGAGGGTCTTCAGCGTCTGGACGAGCCCGGAGCCGCGCCGCCCGATCACCCGCTCGGCGGGCAGCCGCGCCCCGGAGAACGCGACCCCGGACAGGTCGTGGCCGCGCAGCCCGACCGTCCGGACGGGCGGCAGCGACGACCAGGCGGCCGGGTCCAGCTCCCGCTTGTCGACCAGGATGAGGGAGAAGTCGCGCGGGCCGGTCCTGGCATAGGTGGTGACGAACCGTCCGCGGGTGGCGTTGCCGACCGGCCACTTCACACCGGTCAGGACCAGCTCGTCCCCCTGGATCTCGGCCTCCGACTCCGACGCCATCACGTCGCTGCCGTGGTCGGCCTCCGAGACGCCGAAGCAGGCCAGGTCGCCGCGCAGCACGCCGTCCGCGACGGTCCTGCGCTGCCAGTCGTCGCCCCACAGCCACACCGGGTTCACCGCCAGGAGGCCGGAACCGTACATGACCGCGACGGTGACGCTGCGGCGGGAGATGCCGCGGGTGACGAAGAACAGCTCCTCAAGGGTCGTCAGGCGCCCGCCCAGCCCGATCGGCACCAGGTACTTGGGAAAACCCCATGCCCGGACGGCGTCGACCGCGCCGGGCGGAAGCTCGTCGCGCTCCTCCGCCTCCACGATGGCCTTGTAGGAGAACGGTCCGGCCTCGTCGTCCATCGGGTCGCCGAGGTAGCCGTCCAGGTCGGCGGCGATCCGGTGCGCGGGGGCCAGCCGCTCGCGCGGCGGCCTCTCGCGTGCGGACCCCTCGGCGGCGGGGTTCCCGGGTCCGCGGTCGTCAGGTCCAGAGTTCCCGGGTGCGGGGGTCTCGGGGGCCGGGTTCTCAGGATGGCCCGGGTGGACGGAATGCGCGGGGTGGGCGGGGTTCTCGGCGTGGGCCCCGTGCGCGGAGTGGGCGGGGCGGGCGGAGTGCACGGGGTGTGCGGGGACCTTGCTATCCATTTTTCTCTTCGACTCCCTTGTGCGGGTCGCGCCTCCCGGGGCGAGGGCGCGACTCCTGTGCGGGTCGGCTCCCTATGGCTGCGCGGTATCGCCGGACGGGCCCCCCGCGTCGTCGGCGTTCATCGGATCCTCCATGCGCCTCCCGACCACCCGGGCGAGCGTCATCGCCGCGGGCAGCGGGCGGACCATGACGGTCAGACCGGTCACGAGCCCGGTCTCGCCGTACCTGAGCAGGTCCAGTCCCTGGACGGCCTTGCCCAGCACCTTCGCGCTGAAGACCAGCGCGTGCGCCGGCGGGCCCGCGCCGTTCGCCCCGCCGGAGGGGACGCCCACCAGCTCGTCGGTGTAGTGGAAGTCCTCGAAGACGTCCAGCAGGACGCCGAGCAGCGCGGCGACGGTGTCGCGGCCCACGTAGGGCTTCACCATCACCGGGCTGCGGAACTCGATGGCCGGGTCCAGCGCACCGATGATCGCGGCGAGGTCCTTGGCCTCCACCGCCGATCGGAACGTTCCGGGCACCGTCATCTCGGCTGCTCCCTTCGCTTGCCGTGCGGTCAGTCGGCCGTCCTTGGCGGGACGGCGCCGGCGGGGGGCGTGTCCGGTGCGGGGTCGCCGAGCGCGGCGGCGGGAGAGGTGCGGGGCGCGGCGGCGCGGGCGAGGTCCCGCGCCCAGACCCGGTAGCCCGCGGCCGACGGGTGGAAGCCGTCGGACGCGAACAGCCGCCGGTCGCGGGCCATCGCCTCGTCCATGGGAGCGTGGACGGCGCCGCCCGCCGCGGCCGCGTCCCGCATGACGCGGTCCATCGCGCGCGCCCGCGCGCCGAGGACGGAGCGCAGCGGGCGCGGGAGGGCGGGGAACCGGTGCACCGGCGGCATGCCGGCGACGAGCACCGTCGCGTCCGGGAACCGTCCGCGCAGCAGGGCGACGAGTTCGGTCACGTCCGCCGCCCAGCGGCGCAGGGAGCGGCGCCGGATCAGGTCGTTGATGCCGGTGGTGACGACCACCAGGTCCGGCGGCGACCCGTTCGCGGGCGGGACGAGCCCGCCGATGATGCGCCGGGCCGTCGCGCCGTTCTCGCCGGAGACCGACCAGGACACGCTGCGCCGGAGCCGCTCGCCCAGTTCCTCCGCCAGGAAGCCGGGCAGCGCCTCCGCGTGCCGGGACGCGCCGACGCCCACGGCGGTGGACTCGCCGATCACCACGACCCGGAAGGCGGGGCCCCGCCGGGGATCGGCGCCGGCGACGAAGCCCTTCTCGTCCCCGGTCGCCGGGGCGAGCCGCGGTGTCCGCCGCACCGTCCGCCATGCCTGCACGACCAGCACGGGAGCAAGCAGCGGCAGCAGCGGCGAACGCAGCACGCGGGCGGCGGAATATTCTCTTTTCATCAGTCTCCCAGACTGCTTGATCGGCCCCCGGAACTCATTTCACCCGCTCGCCGAGCAGGCTTGCCGCGATCTGCGCCATCACCTCCGCGACATAGGCGTGCCCTTCCGGGTTCAGATGGATTCCATCGGCGCTCCACATCGCCGGATCGGCGACTCTCGCCACCGTTTCCCGCTCCGGGAACGCCATTCCGAACTCGCGCGACACCCGGTCGAGCTCGGCGTTGAAGTCGTGAATGCGCTGTACGGTGCGTTTCTTTCGGAACTGCGATATCGGGCTGATGTCCAGCAGCGGCGGCCGCGGCACCGGGATGGCGAGGGCGACCGCGCCGCGCCCGCGGGCCCAGCCGAACAGCTCCGCCAGCCGGCGGGCCGCGGCCTCCGGCTCGAAGCCGCGCAGCGCGTCGTTCATGCCGCAGCCGAGCACGACCAGCCGCGGCCGCAGCTCCCGCACGCCGGGCAGCTGGTCGCGGACCACGTCCTCGACCGTCGCGCCCGGATCGGAGGCGTTGAGCATCTCCTCGCGAGGAATCCCCAGGTGACGGGCCAGTCGTCCGGCCCAGCCGAGCCAACCCCCGGCCGGGTCCGGATCGTCCTGGCCCTCGGCCACGCTGTCGCCGAGCACCACCATGGCGGGCATGGCGGGCCCGGCGGCGCCGGCCTCGGGCCGGCCGGCCATCACGTGACGAGGTCGAGCAGGTAGTCGGTGAGGTCGGCCACCGTCTCCCGGCGCCGCGCCTCGGCCACGTCGACCTCGACCTGGAGGTGGTCCTCGATGTCGCTGATGATGCTGATCGCGTACACCGAGTCGACCCCGTAGCGGGCGAGTTCCACCCCGGGATCGATGTTTTCCACAGGCCTGTCGAGGTAGAAGGCGATCTTGTCAAGAAGCCACGATTGCAGCTCGTCGTGGGAAATTGTTTCCGATCGGGTCACCGCCACTCCTCCTTTGTCAGAGGATCATCGAATCAATCGCGATTGGTAACGGAAGACGAGCAACACGCAAGATACAACCAAATGGTGGGCGTGTCTCGATCCGGCTGTGAACGATCGGACACGAAGGTGTCTCCGTCCTGTAAACCGAGTCAGTGGTACGGTAAAAACGGCGAGAAGTTACCTACCAGTAACCACTTCCGATTAGGGCCCAGCGCGGGCCGGGCGGGCACGCCCTCACCCCGCGCCCCACCGATACGTCCACCCCCGCGGGACGCCCGGCGGCACGCTACCTGCGCCGTTCCCCAACCGGCTCGGCCCCGGGGCGCCGCACCGCCGGCCGCACCCCGGGCACGTTCCATGAGAATTTCGGACAACCCTTCGACCGGGTGCCGTGCGGCCCCGCGGCGCCGGTCTTACCAAGAGGCAAGGTTCGTCTATCCAACCGGCAGGAGCCCTCAGTCGGTCAGGACACGCTTACAGGGCCGTCCAGGCACGACACGACGGGGTTGGGCTCGCGCGCCTCCGCGAGCCGGTCGAGGACCGCCCGCGCGTGCCGCGACCGCCACCGGTACACCGCGAGCCGGTGGAATCTTACGAGTTGCCCCGCGGGAGGACGCGCCCCCTCCGTCAGCGCGTAGCCGTGGCGCCGCAGCCGCGACGCGAGGACGTACTGGACGAAGTCCGCCTCCCAGCCCTCCAGGCGGTCGCGCCAGGCCCCGACCCGGCGGGCGTTGACCTCCTCGTGCGTGCGCAGGTGCCACTTCCGCGTGGACGGCACCGTCTGCCGGGCGTGCCGGTACGCCGTCCTCATCCCGGGGTCGTACTCCTCGCCGAGGAACTCGCACAGCCGCGTCAGGGCGTCCTCGGGGTCGGCGACCAGGTCCTCGTAGCGGAACTCGTAGAAGGTGGCGGGGCCGAGGCGGGCGCGCAGGCGCATGCCGGTGTCGACCGCCTCCCGCCATGTCAGCGCGGCGGTGTGGATGTCGCCGTGGAACCACGGCATCCGCATCAGGGAGCTCACCGCGTCCCGTCCGTCCCTGACGAGATGGATGAACTGGGCGTCGGGGAACATCCGCCGGAGCATCGGCACCCGGCGGAAGTAGCTCGGCCGCTTGTCCCCCCAGCGCGGCTTGCCGTGCAGGCGGGCGTAGGCGCGGAACACGGCCGCGATCGCCGAGCCGAGCGTCGGCGGCCCCTGCACGATCTCCTCGACCACGGCGGCGGCGTCCAGCCGCAGGACCTTGAACTTGGTGTTCTCGCCGCCGGTGATCCACTCGGCCAGCGCGCGCCGGTTCTCCGGCCGCTCCAGGTCGCCGAACCGGTGCCGGGCCTCGTAGGCGGTGTGCACGAACCGCGTCTCGGACGGGAACGCGATGCGCCGGTGCGAGTGCAGCATCTGCTGGAGCAGCGTCGTCCCCGACCGCGGGCACCCGAGGACGAAGACCGGCCGGCACGATTCCCCTGTCATGGCCAGCGCGTACCCGCGCCCCCCGCGAAGAACGCCCAAGCGGATCTCAACATCACGTGAAAAGCGCAGGCCTGCGGGCCGGTGGACCGGTCGGTCCCCAATTGTCGGCGATGTAATGCCGACAAGCGGTTTCTTGGTCTCCGCATAGGGCGCGGGATATGCGCCGCCGGACGGAGTCGAAGCCGCCGGAGTGGTTCACGGCCCGGCGGCCTCGACCTCGTCCGGCGGCGCCCCGCCCTTTTCCGGCCCTGGCGTTTCCGGTGTTGCGCCACGAGGTGGGGCCGTGGCCGCCGGGACGTCCAGGCCCGCCAGGAAAGCGGCGGCGGCCGGGGACGGGCCCAGGCGGCTCCAGACCAGGTGCTCCACCCGGGTGGGCGGATCGCGGAGCTCGATGACGTGCAGGCCGGCGACCCCGGTGACGTAGGCGGCGGGCAGCATGCCGACGCCCAGGCCGAGCCGGACCAGCCGCACCACGAGGTCCGGGGTCGTCACCTCGAAGGCGACCTCCCGGACGACCCCGGCGGCGGCGAACGCCTCGTCGGACTGGGCGCGCCCGGCCGTCCCGGCGGAGAAGTCGACGAACACCTCGTCCGAGAGCCCCCGCAGGTCGACGTCCGCCGCCGCGGCCAGCGGATGCCCGGGGGCGACCACCGCGACCAGTTCACCGCGGGCCAGGACGCGGCCGTGGACGCCTTTCGGCTGCGCGCTGCGCGGCAGCCCGAGGAACGCGACGTCCAGCGTGCCCTGCCGCACCCGCTCGGCCATCTCCGCGCTCCCGCCCAGGCGCAGCGTGATCCGCACCTGCGGATGGCGGACGTGGAAGTCCTTCAGCGCGTTCGGCAGGTCCACCGCCGTCACGGTGGGGATCGCGCCGATGGCGAGCCGGCCGCGGATCTCACCGGACACCGCCGCGACCTCGGCGCGGGCCCGGTCCGCGGCGTCGAGGGCCTGCCGGGCGGCGGGGAGGAAGGCCTCCCCCGCCGGGGTCAGCCGCACCCGGCGGCTCGTCCGGTCGAAGAGGCGGGTGCCGAGCTCGCGTTCCAGCCGGGCGATCTGGTGGCTCAGCGCCGACTGGACGACCCGGCACCGCTCGGCCGCGCGGGTGAAGTTCGCCGTCTCGGCCACCGCGACCACGTAGCGCATCTGCTGGAGCTCCATCGATCCATCGTGAATCACGATCAATCGGATGACAAACATGTGTTGGACTCATCAATGGCTCCCTGGCGAGACTCCGGGGGTGGACAAGAACGCGCCAGCGAGCGAGAAGACGATCGAGAGTCCGGCCGCACCCGAGGAGCGTCCGCAGGCGGCCCTGCGGGGATGGCTGGGGGTCGCGGCGATCACGGCGAGCCTGTTCGCCTTCCTCACCACCGAGCTGATGCCCGTCGGCATCCTCACGCCGGTGAGCACGAGCCTGGGCGTCTCGGTCGGGGTGGCCGGGCTGATGGTCACCGTCTACGGCATCTCGGCCGGGCTGGGCGTGCCGTTCATCGTGGCGTGGACCAGGCGCGTCAACCGGCGCGTCCTGCTGTCGGCGCTGCTCGCGGTCCTGGCCGCGGGGAACCTGGTCACCGCCGTCTCCCCGAACTTCCCGCTGCTGCTGGCGACGCGGCTCGCCATGGGGTTCGCCAACGGGGTGTTCTGGGCCATCGGCGTGAGCATGGCGATGCGCCTCGTCCCGGAACGCCACGCGAACAGGGCGGCCGCGGTGGTGATGTCCGGCATCTCGATCGCCGCGGTGGCGGGCATGCCGCTCGGGACGCTCCTCGAGGACCTCACCGGCTGGCGGACGACGTTCCTCATCTGGAGCGGCCTCAGCGCGCTGGTGTTCCTCACGGTCGCCGCCGTGATCCCGTCACTGCCGTCACGGAACGCGGTGCCGGTCCGGGAGGTGTTCCTCCTGCCGGTCAGGAACGTGCCGCTCCGGACGGTGATGCTCACCGTCGTGCTGTTCGTGCTCGGCCACTTCGGCGCCTACACCTTCGTGCGGCCGTTCCTGGAGGGCGACGCGAACGCCTCCCCCGCGGCCATCACCGGGCTCCTCATGGCCTACGGCATCGGCGGCGCCGTGGGGAACTTCGTCGCCGGGCACACCGCGACCGGGCACCTGCGGGCCACCTTCGTCACCGCCTGCTCGGGGCTCGTGGCGTCCCTGCTGCTCCTGCTCGCGATCGGGCACTGGACGGCCGCGCCGGTCGTCCTGCTCGTCCTGTGGGGCGTGTCCTTCGGCGCCTGGCAGCTGTGCCAGGTCAACATGACGCTCGCCGCCGCGCCCGACACCTTCGAGGCCGCGATGTCGCTGAACACCCTGGCCTACAACACCTCCATCGCGGTCGGCGCGCTGTTCGGCGGGCTGTTCGCCGACCATCTCGGGGTCAGGAGCGTCCTCTGGTTCGGGGCGGCGCTGACGGCGGCGTCGCTGCTCGTCACGCTCGCCGGTGTCCGCCGGGGCCGTCCCGCGTCAGCAGATGCGCGGTAGCGGGTCGCCGACGAGGAGGTCCACGATGCGGGTGCCGCCGAAGGCCGTCCGCAGCAGGACGAGGCCGGACGGGTCGTCGGTCACGCGGCCGATGACCGCGGCCTCCGCGCCGAGCGGGTGGGCCCGCAGCGCCGCCAGCGCGGCCTCCTCGCACTCGGGGGCGACCACGACCACGGCGCGGCCCTCGCACGCGACGTACATCGGGTCGATCCCGAGCAGCTCGCACGCGCCCCGGACGGCCGGCCGCACGGGGATCGCGTCCTCGTCCACCGCCACGGCCGTCCCGGCGTCCGACGCCAGCTCGTTGAGGACGGTCGCGACGCCGCCCCGGGTCGCGTCCCGCATCCGCCGGACGCCGCCCGGGCACGCGTCCGCCAGGTCGGCGAGCAGGCAGGTCAGCGGCGCGGTGTCCGACTCGACGTCGGCCTCGAGGTCGAGCTCGCCGCGGGCCAGCATGATCGTGACGCCGTGCTCCCCGATCGGCCCCGTCACCAGCACGGCGTCGCCGGGCCGGAGCTCCCCGGACAGCCGGGAGCGCACGACCCCCACGCCGCCGGTGTTGATGTAGCAGCCGTCGGCCTTCCCGCGCTCGACGACCTTGGTGTCCCCGGTGACGATGTCGACGCCCGCCGCGTCGGCCGCGCGCCGCATCGACTCGGTGATGCGGCGCAGGTCGGCGACGGGGAAGCCCTCTTCGAGGATGAACCCGGCCGACAGGTGCAGCGGGCGCGCGCCGCAGACGGCGAGGTCGTTGACGGTCCCGTTGACGGCCAGGTCGCCGATGTCGCCGCCGGGGAAGAACAGCGGCGACACGACGTAGGAGTCGGTGGTGAAGGCGAGCTCGGCGCCGTTCACCGCGAACCGCGCCGAGTCGTCCAGCCGGTCCAGGAGCGGGTTGGCGAACGCCTCCCGGAACACCGCCTCGATCAGCGTGTGGGTGGCCTTGCCGCCGGAGCCGTGCGCGAGCGTGATGGTGTCCTCGCGCAGCCTGGCCCTGCGGCCCCGCGCGCGCTCGATCCGTTCCAGCACCTGCTCCTCGCGGACGGTCATCGGACGGTCTCCCTTACCTGGCCGGGGTTCTCCGACTGCCTCGTCCGGCCGACCTCGATGATCCGCTCGCGGGTGAAGCGGCCGAAGTTGTAGTACGCGGCGCACGCGCCCTCGGACGAGACCATGCACGTGCCGATCGGCGTCTCCGGCGTGCAGGCCGTCCCGAAGACCTTGCACTCCCACGGCCTCAGGACGCCCTTGAGCACCTCGCCGCACTGGCACGCCTTCGGGTCGGCGACCCGGCCGCCCGGGATCTCGAAGATGCGCTCGGCGTCGAAGGCGGCGTACTCCTGCTTCATCCGGAGCGCGGAGTGCGAGATGAAGCCGAGGCCGCGCCACTCGAAGTACGGCCGCAGCTCCATGACCTTGGAGATCGCGTCCAGCGCCCTGGGGTTGCCGTCCCACGGGACGACCCGGCCGTACTGGTTCTCCACCTCCGAGCGGCCCTCGGCCAGCTGGACCAGCAGCATGTGCACGGCCTGCAGGATGTCCAGCGGCTCGAACCCGGCGACGACCAGCGGCTTGCCGTAGTCGCCGGTGATGAACGAGTAGGGCCGGCAGCCGATGACGGTCGACACGTGCCCCGGGCCGAGGAAGCCGTCCAGGCGCAGGTCCGGCGAGTCGAGGATCGCTTTGATCGCCGGAAGGATCGTCACGTGGTTGCAGAACACCGAGAAGTTCTCGATGCCCGCCGCGGCCGCCCGCAGCACCGTCATGGCCGTGGACGGCGCGGTCGTCTCGAACCCGATGCCCATGAACACCACGCGCCGCGACGGGTTCCGCTCGGCGATCCTCAACGCGTCCAGCGGCGAGTACACCATCCGGATGTCGGCGCCGGCGGCCTTGGCGTCCAGGAACGACCCCTTGCCGCCCGGCACCCGCATCATGTCGCCGAACGACGTCATGATGACGTCCGGCTGGGACGCGATGTGGATCGCGTCGTCCACCCGCCCCATCGGGATCACGCACACCGGGCACCCAGGCCCGTGCACCAGCGAGATGGACTCGGGCAGGTAGTCCTCCAGCCCGTGCTTGTAGATGGTGTGCGTGTGGCCGCCGCACACCTCCATGAACTTGTAGTGCCGCCCGGGCTCGCACAGCGAGGCGATCGAGGCCGCGAGCGCCCGCGCCCGCTCCGAATCCCGGTACTCGTCGACGTAGCGCATCAGTCGATCCTCGATTCCCGCAGCGCGTCGATCTCGTCGTCATAGGCCTCGCCGAGGCCCTCCAGCAGCGCCAGCGTCGCCCGCGCCTCGGCCTCGTCGATCTTGGACATGGCGAACCCGACATGGATGAGGACCCAGTCGCCCGCGGCGAGCCGCTCCCCGTCCAGCAGGGCGGTGTTCACCGCCCGCCGGACGCCGGTCACGTCCACCGTCGCCACCGGGCGGTCCGGCATGATCTCCACGATCTCGCCCGGTATCGCCAGGCACATCAGAAAGCCTCCCCCGTCGGTCCCTGCTGTGTGAGTTCGTGCTGGGTCAGTTCCCAGAGGGCGTGGTAGACCGTCGTCTGCGCCTCCTGGATGCGGTGCACCGACGACGAGGGCACGGTGAACAGGTGGTGCAGGCCGGGCATCTCCGCCATCTGCCCCCCGGTGTATCCGGCGAGCCCGACCGTCACCATCCCGCGCCGCTCCGCCTCCCGCAGCGCGGCGATCAGGTTGTCGGAGTTCCCGCTGGTGGACAGCGCCAGCGCGATGTCGCCGGGACGCCCGAACGCGGCGAGCTGCCGCGCGAACACCACCTCGAACCCGATGTCGTTGGACAGCGCGGTGACGACGGCGGCGTCGGTCGTGAGCGCCAGCGCCGGCAGCGGCCGCGCGGACCCGCCCGGGTGGAGGAACAGCGCCGCGACGTCCTGCGCGTCCGTCGAGCTGCCGCCGTTCCCGAACGTGAAAAGCCGGCCGCCGGAGCGGAACGCGCCCGCCATCCGCGCGGCGCAGGCCGCGAGGTCCTCGCCGTACTCCTCCAGGACGGTCTCGCGCAGCCGGACGATGTCGCCGGCCTTCTCGCGCGTCGAGCGGCGCACGTCCTCCAGCAGGGTGTCCAGCCCCGAGCCGCCCGCGTACAGGAAGGGATAGAGCATGTCGGTCACGTCGCCACGACCCCGATCGCCTCCTTGGCGTGGACGAGCACGGTGTCGCCGACACCGGCGTCCACCAGTGCCACGCTGACCCGTTCGAGCCGCCCGCCGCCGACGTCGACGTCCGCGAGACCGCCGTCGAGGAGCCGCGCGACGACGACCGGAACGGCCTCGTCCGCGCAGGTCACGCAGTGGTCGCCCGTGCATCCGGTCACGCGGTCACCTCCTGGTCGAGCACGCCCGGCTGCTCCAGGAACACGTGGACCAGCTCCCACAGCACGTGGTACGCGGTGACGTGCACCTCCTTCACGACGCGCGGGTCGTCGGACGGCACGGTGACCAGGTGGTCGACCGCCCCGGTGAGCGCTCCCCCGTCCCCGCCCGCCAGCGCGACCGTCAGCATGCCGAGCTCCCGGGCGCACTCCATGGCGCGCAGGACGCTGCCGCAGCGGCCGTCCGGCGAGATCCCGAACGCGATGTCGTCCGGGCCGCCGAAGCAGCGGACCTGGTGCGCGAACACGTCGTCGAACCCCGCGTCGGCGCAGACGCCGGTGAGCGTCGCGACGTCGCCGGTGAGCGACAGCGCTGGCAGCGCCCGCTTGCCGACGATCACCGGGTGCACGAACTCGACCGCGACGTGCTGCGCGTCGGTGGCGGCGGCGCCGGTCCCGAAGGTGAGCAGGCGCCCCCCGCGGTGGAACCGGGCCGCCATCGCGTGGCAGGCGGCGGCGATGGCGCCAGCCGCGTCGGCGAGCGCGGCCGCCGGCTCCGCGCGCCGCCGGAACACCTCCGCCACGGCCGCGGTCATCGCCCGCCCCCCGCGGACGGCGGGGAGTGCCCGGCGCCGCGGGCGCGCAGCGACATCTCCACGGCGATGTCCCAGCGGTCCGACAGCTCGTGCGACATCGCGTGGGCGTCCTCGCACATCGCCGCCGCGACCGCCGCCGTCTCCCGGTCCCCGGCGCGCTCGGCGAACCGCCGCAGCGTCTCGCCCGCCGCGATCTGCAGGTGGACGGCGACGTAGGCGTCCCGCATGTGCCGCACGGGGTCGCGGTGGCCGCGCCCGACCCCGGCCTCCACCACCGACGCGAGCAGCGACCCCGCGTCGCGGGCGATGCTCGGGGACGCCCCGTGCGCGTGCAGCCGCGCCTCGACCGCCCTCGTGTACGCCCGGGACCGCTCGGCGTAGTGGCCGAGCGGCCGGGAGAGGTCCGGCTCGTCCGCCGCCGCGGTCAGCATCTCGCTCAGCGCGGCCTCGGCGTGCTCCTGGAGCGCGTGCGCCTCCTTCAGCTGGCCGACGAGGCGCCGCTCGACAGACGTCATGAGCGTCCGCTCCGCGTCCCCGATCACATCGACTCGGCTTTGAGGTACCGGCGCAGCCCCGGAAGCTCCCTGACGACCAGCACGACCGCGCCGACCGCGACCAGCGCGAGCATCACCCGGGCCCCGCCCGCGCCGATGCAGAACCCCTTCTTGATCTCCACACTCCGCCCTTTCGCCTTCATCTCCCCGCTCCCTCCTGCGCGAGTTCCTGCGTGAATTCCTCCGCCAGCAGCCGCTCGACCAGCGCGGCGGCCTCCCCGACCGCCGCCTCGACCGGCGCGCTGAGCCGCATCTCCCAGGTGGCGTCCGTGGTCCGCGCCGCCGGCTCGCACGCCACGAGCAGGATGCGCGGCGGGACCGGGCCGTTGTCCCTGGCCAGCCGCAGCACCTGCGCCGGGTCGAGGCCGTGCGCGTCCACCGCGACGCCGCCGAAGTCGTCCGGGCCGGGCTCGACCAGCGACACGGTGCCCGGCGGGTGGCCGCGCTCGGCGGCGTCGACCAGGACCGCCGCCCCGTAGCCGTCGCCGAGCGCGTACATCAGGTCGATGCCGCGGATGCCGAAGTCGACGACGTCCACGCCGGGCGGCAGCGGCCGCGTCTCCAGCCGCCGGACGACCTCCACGCCGAACCCGTCGTCGCCGTGGAACACGTTGCCGATCCCCGCGACGAGGACCCTGCGGTCCGGCGCCTCCCCGGGCAGCGGCTCGACCTCGTCCGGCCGGACGAAGAAGCGGTGCCCGAGCTGGTTGCGGGGGCCGAGGTCGCGGCCCGGGTCGTCGTCCAGCGCGACGACCAGGTGCACCCCGCCCTCCATGTCCTCCTCGACGCGCTCGACGACGGCGGTGCGCCCGACGAGCGCCAGGTCGAAGATGTCGGCGCCCCCGCGGGGACGCAGCCTGACCCGGCTCCCGGGTGCCGTCTCCCGCCCGCCCGTGCCCGTCTCTCCCCCGCTCACCACACGTCCTTCCGCGGATCCCGAAACGTCCCGTGCAGCGCCAGCAGCTCACCGGACGACAGCGCGTCGCACCGCTCCAGGATCCGCCGCGCCTTCGGATCGGTCGCCGCCATCTCCCGCCGCTCGTCCTCGGTGAGGCTGAGCACGCTGAGGATCAGCAGCCGGTCGATCTCCGTCCCGTCGAACAGGTCGCCGGGGCTCTCCGGTGCCACCTGCGGCCAGTCGTAGAGGACGATCGGCGCCGCGAGAACGGTGTCGTGGCCGCCCGGCGCGCCCGCTAGCACCGGCCACAGCCCGTCCTTGCCGCACTCCGCCGCCGCCTCCGCGAGCCGCTCCGGCGGGTCGGTGAGCGAGACGAACGCGCCGCCGCCGGTGTGCGCCACGACGTGCGCGCACAGCATCCCGGCCCGCACGGCGTCCTCTCGCTCGTCGGCGGCGCCGGTGTTGACGACCTCCACGCGCAGCCGCACCGCGCCGTCCCCGGCGGGCACGGCCGAGACCTCGACCCGTCCCTCCACCCGCTCCCACGACCGGACGAACCGCACGCCGCCGCCCCCGCACGGCCCCCTGCCGTGCACGGCTTCCTCTTCGCTGCCCGCCGTGACCTCGACGGGCACCTGGACGGGCGCGCGCACGAGGCGTTCGACCGAGACCGGCCCGCTGGTGAGTTCGCGTTCGCGGGCCTCCTGCCAGGTGGTGCAGATCTCGTCCCCGACGCGGATCTCGTCCACCGGGGTGTCGCCGTTCATCACCTGGCGGTGCACCGCGTGCAGGAAGCGCAGCGTGACCTCGACCTCCGCGCCGGGGCCCGCCTCCATGAGGAACTCGGCGTGGACCGTCCAGCGGTCGCTGTTCCGCTCGGCGTAGCCGCGCGGGTAGACGCCGCCGATCGTCCAGCGCTGCCGGTTCTTCAGGGCGGACCGGCGGTACGGCCAGAGGAGGTACCCCTCGTAGAGGACGGTGTCCGCGATGGCCCTTACGCGGTCCACTCTTCCTCCTCACGTCGGCTCTCGGCGTGCCGCAGCAGCTCGTCGACCGTGTCGTCGAACGAGGAGTGCGCGCGGCGGGCCCGGTAGGCCGACAGGCGGCCGAAGCAGTCGTCGTCCAGGCGCAGCCAGCGGGCGGTGCCGTAGTAGCGGCCCATCAGGTCCCGCCACGCCCGGAGGGGCAGGTCGCCGGTGGCCTCGTGGTGCCACGGGATCTGCATGGTGCGCAGCCTGCCGTCCTCGCCGGGGTAGAACACCGTGCCGTTGAAGGTCAGGTCGAGCGGGACGTCGCCGCCGCCGAGCGCGTGCAGGTAGCGGTCGGCCGCCACCTGCATGTCGTGCCCGCACGGCAGGGACAGCGCCACCTCGGTCCCGCCACGGAACGTCGGCACGGTGGCGCCGACGCGCGCCCAGGTCAGGCCGTGCAGCGACCGGTCCCACATCTCCGGCGGGCCGAACACCCCGGCGAGCCGGTCGCGCTCGGCGTCGTCGTAGCCGCGGCGCGCCGCCGCGATCGTCACCGTCGTGGTGAGCAGGACGCACTGCACGGGCCCGCCGTCCAGCCGCCGCAGCCCGACCCGCAGGCTCAGCGTCGGCGTCGCCGCGTACGCCTCCGCCTCGATCCCGAGCAGATCGAGCCCGAGCTCCGGTGCCTCTTTCATGCGGGAGACAAATTCGGCATCGAGTCGAGAATCGGGCCGCGGGCCGCCGGGTTGATCCCCGTCGAGCGGGCCGCGGTGGACGTGCCGTCGGGCAGGTGCCCGACCTGCTTGTCGTAGTTGCCCGTCGCGTTGCCCTCGTGGACGCCCCTCGTGTGCGAGGGCGTGTCGGGCGAGACGTCGGGCTTCCCCACCTTGATCATCGTGTTCTCCTCATCTCCTCGGTGCCTGCCTGCGCCGCCTTCCCACCGGCCGCCCTCAACTCCGCGAAGAACGCGCCGATGCGCTCCCAGACCGCGTCGCCGCCGGTGAAGCCCGTCCAGTGCTCGCGCAGCAGGGCGGTGAGCCGGTAGCAGTCGTCGACCGGGAGGATCCAGTGCTCGGCCGCGCCCCGCGCCCGGTGCACGACGAGCGCCTCCACGTCCGGGCGCAGCTCCGCCAGGACGGGGTTGGCGTCGGCCACGCGCCGCCAGCTCTCCGCGTGCACGGCCGCGCGCAGCGCCCCGGCCGGGCTCGGGTAGCGGGCGGTGACCTCGCCCAGCTCCGAGACGGAGAAGAAGGCCAGGTCGACCGGGATGCCGAGGCCCGCCCACAGCGGGCCGTCCAGCCGGAAGCCGGTCAGTTCGCGCCGCCGGTCCGGGACGAGCCGGTAGTGCCGCCCGCCCGCCGCCTGGCCGTCGAACAGCAGGGTGCACGCCCCGCACGCGCACAGCAGCTCGCCCTTGTCCAGGTCGAGCAGGTGCCGGTGCGCGCCGCGCACGGGTTCGGCGCACAGGTCGCACTGCTCCTCGGCCTCGGCCTCGGCCGCCGGCGGCGGGAGCGGCGGAGCCGAGGCCAGCGCCGCCAGCCTCGGCGTGGACAGCGCGGGCGTCATGCGCGGCTCCGCACCTGGTCCAGGGTGATCAGCACCTTCTCCGGCGCGGGCGCCTCGATCTCGACCCGCTCCAGTTCCGGCGCCGCGGCGAGGGCCGCCCGCTCCACGGCGTCCAGCACCGGGCGGGGCGCGGCGGCGCGCCCCTCGGTCGCGACCTTCAGCCGCACCGCCGTCCCGTCGATCCCGGCGAACTCCACCGACGTGCGGTGCTTGCCGAGGAACCCCTCCAGCGCGGCGAGCGCCCGCCCGACCCGCGCCTCCGGCGTCTCCGGGTGCAGGCCGTGCATGGCCAGCAGGTGGCCGACCAGCTCGTCGCCGGCGAGGGCCGAGGCGTCCGCGGCGAGCCGCACGATCCGGTCGAGGGCCTCCCCGTACAGCTCCACCAGCGCCTGGACGGCCTGGTGCGCCGCCGGGTCGAGCCCGTCGAGCAGCCCCTCCAGGCGCCGGACGTGCTCCCGCACGCGCTCGTCGTCCCAGCCCATCAGTGCTCTTCCTGGGCGCCGAACATCGGGGAGTGCCGCTTCTCGATCGTCCGGCCGTTGCCGACGTACATGTGCACGCCGCACGGCAGGCACGGGTCGAAGCTGCGGACGGTCCGCATGATGTCGATGCCCTTGAAGTCGTCCGGGCCGTTCTCCTCGAAGATCGGCTGGCCCTGGACGGCGTCCTCGTACGGGCCGGGCGTGCCGTAGGAGTCGCGCGGGCTGGCGTTCCACGGCGTCGGCGGGTACGGGTGGTAGTTGGCGATCTTGCCGTCGCGGATGACGAGGTGGTGCGACAGCACGCCGCGCACGGCCTCGTGGAACCCGCAGCCGATCGCCTCGTCCGGGACGTCGAAGTCGGTGAACACCTTCGTCCGCCCGCCCCGGACCTCGTCGAGGGCCTTCTCGGCGAAGTACAGCGCCATCCCCGCCGCGTAGGCGATGAAGTAGGCGCGGGCCCGGTCGCGCTCGATCGTGTTGGCGTACTGCGGCGGCTTCCACTCCAGGTTGACCTCCGGCATGCCGGGCGTCTTCGGCAGGTCGATCTGGACGCTGTGCCCGGTGGAGCGGACGTACGGGGTGTCCACCTCGCCGGCCAGCGCGGTCGCCCACAGCCGGGCGAGCGGCCCGCCGCCGGTGTCGAGGGCGAGGTGGTCGCCGGTCTCCGGGTGGCGCCAGCGCGGGCTCATCACCCAGCTGTACTTGCCGCCGTCGAGGTCGCGCTTCTGCGGGTTCGGCAGCGTCGTCTGGTTCCACGGGTGCCGCTGGTCGATCGGGTTGCCGAGCGGGTCCTCCTTGACGAAGGTCTCCTCGTTGACCCAGTCGTCGTAGTAGGAGCTGCCCAGCAGGATCCGCATGCCGAGGTTGATGTCGACCAGGTCCGTCGTGAGGAGCTCCCCGTCCACGACGATGCCCGGGGTGACGTAGGCGGCCCGCCCCCACTCGGACATGTGCCGGTAGTCGTAGTCGCAGACGTCCGGGTTCTGGAAGGCGCTCCAGCAGCCGAGCAGCGTCCGCCGCCGGCCGACCTGGTCGTAGCCGGGCAGTGCCTCCAGGAAGAAGTCGAAGATGTCGTCGTTCATCGCGACGGCCCGCTTGACGAAGTCGAGGCAGCGCGTCAGCCGGACGAGGTAGTCGGTGAACACCTGCGGCATCGCGACCGTCCCCACGCCGCCCGGATACAGCGTCGACGGGTGGACGTGGCGCCCCTCCATCAGGCAGATCATCTCGCGGGTGATGCGGCTGAGCTGGAGGGCCTCCTTGTAGACCGAGCCCTCGAACGGGTTGAACGCCGTCATGATGTCGGCGATCTTGCGGAACCCGTGCACGGAGCCGCGCGGCGCGTCGGTGTTCTTCGCCGTCGCCAGCAGGCTCGGGTTCGTCTCGGCGACCATCCGCTCGCAGAAGTCGACGAAGACCAGGTTGTCCTGGAAGAGCGTGTGGTCGAACATGTACTCGGCGGCCTCGCCGAGGTTGATGATCCAGTCGGCGAGCGGCGGGGGCTTTATCCCGTACGCCATGTTCTGTGCGTAGATCGAGCAGGTCGCGTGGTTGTCGCCGCAGATGCCGCAGATCCGGCTCGTGATGAAGTGCGAGTCGCGCGGGTCCTTGCCCTTCATGAACACGCTGTAGCCGCGGAAGATGGACGAGGTGCTCCGGCACTCGGCCACCTGCCCGTTCGCGAAATCGATCTTGGTGTAGATGCCGAGGTTGCCGACGATCCGGGTGATCGGGTCGAACGCCACCTCCACGAGGCCCGCCTGCGTGGCCGCCCGTTCGCCGCGCGCCGCCGTCCCCTGCTTCATGACTCGCCCCGCTTCATCGCTCGCCCCTGTTCCGCGGCCCGTCCACCGTCCCCCGGCGCGGCCGTCCTCCGCTCGTGTCTTTGCTGGTCGGGCCGTACCGCCGCCGGCCCGGCGGCGGTACGGCCACCGTTCACTGGTGCGGCCAGCGGGGCTGGTAGCCGCTGGTCAGCCGCTCCCGGTTGTGGCGCCACTTCGGCTCCCGGTTCGCGCCCCTGTTGGTGATCGACCGCATCGTCCGGATGAACGGCCCGTAGGACCTCAGCAGCGTGGTGGACAGGCTCGCCCCGGGCGGCTCGTCCATGAACGGCATGAACTTGTCCGGGAAGCCGGGCATCGTGCAGCCGATGCAGATGCCGCCCACGTTGGGGCAGCCGCCGACGCCGTCCATCCAGCCGCGCTTGGTGACGTTGCAGTTCACCACCGGGCCCCAGCAGCCGATCTTGACCTGGCACTTCGGCGAGTTGTAGTCGCGCGCGAAGTCGGCCTGCTCGTAGTAGGCGGCGCGGTCGCAGCCCTCGTGGACGGTCTTGCCGAACAGCCACGTCGGCCGCAGCTTCTCGTCCAGCGGGATGACCGGCGCCAGCCCGGCCGCCTGGTGCAGCACCCAGAGCAGCGTCTCCATGAAGTTGTCCGGCTGGACCGGGCAGCCCGGCACGTTCACGATCGGCAGCCCGCCCGCGGAGCGGAAGTCCCAGCCGAGGTAGTCGGCGAGGCCCATGCATCCGGTCGGGTTGCCCGCCATCGCGTGGATGCCGCCGTAGGTCGCGCAGGTCCCGGCCGCGACGACCGCCCACGCCTTCGGCGCGAGCCGGTCGATCCACTCGTTCAGCGTGATCGGCTCGCCGGTCTCCGGGTCGTTGCCCATCGACGTCCAGTAGCCGTCACCGTTGATGTTCTCGTTCGGGATCGAGCCCTCGACGACGAGGACGAACGGCGACAGCTCGCCGCGCGCGGCCTGGCGGAACGCCTCCATGAACTCGTCGCCGTTCTCGTAGGCCAGCACCTTGTTGTGCAGGTGGACCTTCGGCAGGCCCGGTATCGCCCCGAGGACGACGTCCTCGATGCTCGGCAGCGAGGCCGCGGTCACCGAGACCGTGTCCCCGTCGCAGCTCATTCCCTCGGACGTCCACAGAATGTGGATCTCGTCCGTCAGCGGCTCCGCCGGAGCGACGCTCGTCATCGCTTCCCCCCTCGACCAGCTGCGGTCATCACCCCATCCGGTTGCCCTGCGGGAACGGCGCGAAACACCGCCCGAAAAGCGCCTCAACCCCTTTCCTCGGTTCGGTAAAAACACCGTTTGAACTGGGGAGATCGGGGCAGCAGAACGGCGGTGGGGCAATGGAAGCGGGCCGGGAGGACGCGTGCACGAATTGGCCGTCACGGAGAGCGTCATAGCGGCAATTTCCACCCAATTGCCCGATTCGCGGGTGGTGGTGGTCCACCTCGAAATAGGGAGACTTTCCGGAGTCATGCCGGACGCGGTGCGTTTCTGCTTCGAACTGGCCGGCGAGGGGACGTGCGTCGAGGGCGCGCGGCTCGACATCACCGAGCCGGAGGGCGTCGGCGACTGCACCGCCTGCGGGGCCTCGTTCCCCGCGCGTGATCCGCTCGCGGTGTGCCCGTGCGGCAGCGCCGACGTGGTGATCAGCGGCGGCGCCGACCTGACGATCAAGGCGGTGGAGGTCGCCGACGATGTGTGAGAGCTGCGGCTGCGACGGCGAGGACGCCGCGCGCCTGACGACACTGACGGCCCCCGGGCACGTCCACGGCGACGCCGCCGGGCACGTCCACGGGCACGTCCACGATCTCGTACACGACCTGGAGGACGACCTCGGGGAGGAGGGGCACGTCGTGCCGCTGGGCCGCAAGGTGCTGGCCCGCAACGACGAGCTGGCCGGCCGGAACCGGGCGTGGCTGGCCGAACGCGGCATCGTCGCGCTCAACGTGATGAGCTCCCCCGGTTCGGGGAAGACCACGCTGCTGGAGCGCACGGTCGCCGACCTGAGCCGCGACCGTCCGATCTCGGTGATCGAGGGCGACCAGGAGACGCTGCTGGACGCGCGGCGCCTCACCGCGGCCGGGGCCCGGACCGTCCAGGTCAACACGGGCGCCGGCTGCCACCTCGACGCCGGGATGGTGGCCGGGGCACTGGCCGCGCTGGCCCCGCCGGACGGCTCCACGGTGTTCGTCGAGAACGTCGGCAACCTCGTCTGCCCGGCGCTGTTCGACCTCGGCGAGCGGGCCCGCGTCGTGCTCATGTCCGTCACCGAGGGCGACGACAAGCCGCTGAAGTACCCGCACATGTTCCGCGGCGCGGACGTCCTGCTGGTCAACAAGACCGACCTGCTGCCGTACGTCGACTTCGACATGGACGCCTGCCGGGACGCGGCCCGCCGGCTGTGCCCCGGGCTGCGCGTGCTGCCCGTCTCGGCGACCCGCGGCGACGGCCTGGACGCCTGGTACGACTGGCTCGCCGAGACGGCGTCCGGCGCCTGACCGCGCTTGACCTGGAGCGCGCTCCAGCACCTAGCGTTCCTCGCGTTCGCCTAACGAGGAGCACGCATGCAGTACCGCAAGCTCGGCCGTACCGGCGTCGAGGTCAGCACCCAGACCCTCGGTGCGATGATGTTCGGCGCCGTCGGCAACCCCGACCACGGCGAGTCCGAGCGGATCGTCCACCGGGCGCTGGACGCCGGCATCAACTTCATCGACACCGCCGACATGTACTCCACCGGGGAGAGCGAGGAGATCGTCGGGAAGGCCCTCAAGGGCCGCCGCGACGACGTCGTCCTCGCGACCAAGTTCTTCTTCCCGCTCGACGACGACGCGCGCAACGCCCGGGGCGGCTCGCGGCGCTACATCTTCCGGGCCGTGGAGGACAGCCTGCGCCGCCTCGGCACCGACCGCATCGACCTGTACCAGATGCACCGCCGCGACTGGGAGACCGACCTCGAGGAGACGCTCGACGCCCTGACCGACCTCGTCCGCCAGGGCAAGGTGCTGTACGTCGGGTCGTCGTCCTTCCCCGCCGACTGGATCGTCGAGGCGCAGTGGGCCGCCGAGCGCCGGGGCGGCGTCCGGTTCGTCTGCGAGCAGCCGCAGTACTCGATCTTCGCCCGGTCGATCGAGGAGTCCATGCTGCCCGCGGCGCGGCGGCACGGGATGGGCGTCATCCCGTGGAGCCCGCTCGCCGGCGGCTGGCTCACCGGCAAGTACCGGCGCGGCGAGCAGGCCCCCGAGGGCGCCCGCTTCGCCCCCTCGGACAGCCCGGTGTGGCGGGGCCGCACCGTCGACACCGACCCCAGCGCCTCGGCGCGCTACGACGCCGTGGAGCGGCTCACCAAGATCGCCGAGCAGGCGGGCCTCTCGCTGACCCACCTGGCCCTCGGGTTCGTCGCCGAGCACCCGGCCATCACCTCGACGATCATCGGCCCGAAGACGATGGCGCAGCTGGAGGACCTGCTCGCCGCCGCCGACGTCCGGCTCGACGCGGCCACCCTCGACGCCATCGACGAGGTCGTCCCGCCCGGCACCGACATGGCCGGCATCAGGCACATGACCGGCAACCCGTCCCTGGAGCCGGCCCACCGCCGCCGGTCGTGAACGGGACCCCGGCCCCGGCGTGACCGCGCCGGGGCCGGACCGCCCCGTCAGCGGATCAGCGGGTCGCGGGGCAGGCCGAGGATGCGCTCGGCGATCTGGTTGCGGGTGATCTCGGAGGTGCCGCCCGCGATGGACATGCCGCGCGACCCGAGGCGCATCAGGCCCGCGAACTGGCCGAGCCCCTCGTTGAACGCGGTCTCGGGCCCGGCGAACTCGGCGAGGAGCGCGGCGGTGGCGTGGCCGTGCTCGGCGAGGACGAGCTTGGTGATGTTGCCCTCGGGGCCCGGCTCACCGCCCGCGACGGCGCGCTCGGCCGAGCGGAGGTTGAGCAGCCGGAGGGCCTGCTCCTCGGCCGCGTACGCGCCGACCCGCTCGGCCGCCGCAGGGACGCGGTCGCCGCGCTCGGTGTAGAGCCGGAACACGTCGGGTCCGGGCGGGCCGCCGACGCCGCCGCCGATGCTGACCCGCTCGTTGCCGAGGGTGGCGCGGGCGACCGACCAGCCCTTGTTCGGCTCCCCGACGACGTCGGCGTCGGGGACGAAGACGTCGGAGAAGAACACCTCGTTGAAGTCGGAGGCGCCGGTCGTCTGGCGCAGCGGCCGGACCTCCACGCCGGGGTGGTGCATGTCGACGACGACCATCGTGACGCCGGAGTGCTTCGGCGCGTCCGGGTCGGTGCGGACGGTCGCGAAGCCCCAGCGGCAGTACTGGGCGCCGCTGGTCCACACCTTCTGGCCGTTGACGAGCCAGCCGCCGTCCACCTTGACGGCGCGGGTCTTGACGGCCGCGGCGTCCGATCCGGCGTCGGGCTCGCTGAACAGCTGGCACCAGACCTCCTCGCCGGTGAGCGCCGGACGCACCCACCGGTCGATCTGGTCCTGGGTCCCGTGCTGGACGAGCGTGAGGATCACCCAGCCGGTGATGCCGAGCTGGGGGCGCTTCACGCCTGCGGCGCGGAACTCGTCCTCGATGACGAGCTGGAGCCCGGCGCTCGCCTCCACGCCCCAGGGGCGCGGCCAGTGCGGCTGGACGTAGCCGGTCTCGATGAGCCTCTCGCGCTGCTCGGCCTTGGGCAGCGCGGCGATCTCCCGGGCCAGCTCGCGGATCTCCGGGCGCCGCGCCTCCGCCTCGGGCGGCAGGTCGAGGCTCGTCTCCCGGACGACCCCGGCCACCCGCAGCCGGGTCACGTCGCGCTCCGCCGCGTGCGGGTCGCCGACGGCCTCCAGCGTCGCGGCCCGGCGCAGCAGCAGGTGGGCGTCGTGCTCCCAGGTGAAGCCGATGCCGCCGTGGACCTGGATGTTCAGGCCCGCGTTGGAGGTGAAGGCGGGCAGGGCGAGCACCGCCGCGACGGCCGCGGCCAGCTCGAACTGGTCGGCCGGACCGGACGCGGCCCGCGCCGCGTCCCACACCGCGGCCGTGGCCAGCTCCGCGGCGACGAGCATGTTCGCGCAGTGGTGCTTGACGGCCTGGAACGTCGCGATCGGCCGCCCGAACTGCTGCCGCACCTTGGCGTACGCGGTGGCCGCGTCGACGCATTCCAGCGCGCCGCCGACCGCCTCGGCGGACATCAGCGTCCGGGCGACGGCGGTCGCGTGCGCGCGGGCCCCGGGGAGGACCTCCACGGCGGCGCCGTCGAGCCGGACGCGCGCGGAGCGGCGGGCCGGGTCCAGGTTCTCGGGCACCTCGACGGTGACGCCGGGTGCGGCCGCCCGCACGACCACCATGTCGTCCCCGGCGGGCAGGACGAGCAGCTCCGCGAGGCCACCGCCCAGCACGACGCCCGCGTCCCCGGTGGCGGCGCCGCCGCTCACGGTGAGCAAACCGTCCAGGCCGAGGGCCGCCGGGGTCGCGCCCGACGCGAGGCCGGGCAGCAGCCGGGCCCGCGGTTCCTCGTCCTCCGCCGCGGCGAGCGCGGCGGACGCGATCATCGTCGGCAGCATCGGGCCCGGCGCGGCGGCGCGGCCGAGCTCCTCGGCGACCACGACGAGCTCCGGCAGGCCCGCTCCCCCGCCGCCGTGCTCCTCGGGAAGGTGCAGGCCGAGCAGCCCCAGCGCGGCGAACCCCGTCCAGAAGGCGGGCAGGGTCTCCCGCTCCGCGTCCAGCAGCGCGCGGTTCGCCGCCCGCGCCTTCTGGTCGCGCAGGAACGCGCGCGCCGTCCGTGCCAGCTCGCGGTGTTCGTCGCCGATCGCGATCGCCATGGCCCCTCCAAGTTCTGCGTCCAGAACACCAGAATGGCATTCGGTCACCCTCCGGGGCGAGGGTAGGCACCGAATTCAGGCGATGGCCTCCACCTCGTCGCGGGACAGCTCCGGGTCGGGCGCGGCCGGCGCGGTGGAGGCGACCGGCGCCGCCGCGCCCGCCGCCACCCGGGCCCGCGCCTGGCGGAACTCCGGCAGCGGCCCGGTGGCGTCGTGCAGGGCGTTGAGGGCGACCCACAGCGTCGTCCGGCGCAGCCGCAGCGCCACCGGGTTGGGCGGCCGGTAGAGGGCGAGCTTCTGCGCCCACTCCGGCAGCATGTCGCGGGCCGCCCAGTCCATGAACGGGCTGCCGGGCTCCCACGGCTTGGCCTTGCTGCCGCGCAGGTTGGGCCCGGTCCCGAACGCCTTGATCGGGGTGAGGGCGAGGCGCGGCAGGTAGGACTCCAGGCACTCGGCGACCTCCGCCTTGGTGGCGGGAAGGTCCGTGCCGCCCAGCGCCTCGCCGACGCGGACGAACTCGCGGTAGTAGCGCTCCAGGTCGTCGCCCTTGAGGGGGCGGCGGTGGTAGCGCTCGTGCGCGGTCGCCAGCCCCCACACGACGGTGGCGTAGTTCCAGCGCAGCCAGTCGGGGTCGTCGGCGTCGTAGGGCAGCCCGTCCGGACGGGTGCCCTTCACCGTGTGGTGCATGGCGCGGACGGTCCGGGCGAGGCGCTCGGCCGTCTCGGTGGAGCCGTAGGCCGTCCCGATGAAGAACGACAGGGAGTGCCCGAGCCGCACCGCCGCGCCCTCGGGGTCGATGCCGCCGGTCGGGACGCCGTCGACGCGCTCGGGGATGCGGGAGTGGTCGTAGGCCATCCAGCTGATGCTCGGGTCCAGGCCCTCGATGTAGGCGGCCCCGACCAGCCCGAGCAGCAGGGTCGGCAGGTGCGAGTGGACGTACCAGACCGCGCTGCCGGGCCCGAACCAGCCGGGGTCGCCCTCCGGCCCGGCGAACTCCAGGCCGCGGAAGAACCTGGAGCGGATATCGGTGTCGAAGGCCCGCTCGAACCGCGCCGCGATGATGTTGGTCCTCGATGGCATGCCGCAACTCCCGGCCCATTCTGGTGACAGGTGTATCCAGAGTAAGTGTCTGGGTACAACCGTGTCCAGACCTCCGGGGCGCGCGGCGGCGCGGGGGTAGGGTGACCGGCATGGCGAGCACGCGCACGGCCGCGTCCACACGGTGGGCCGGGGTCCCCGCGAGCAGGCGCCGCGACGAGCGGCGCGCCATGCTCGTCCGGGCCGCGTTCCGGCTGTTCGGCGAGGAGGGCGAGGCGGCCCTCACCGTCCGCGCCGTCTGCCGCGAGGCCGAGCTGCACACGCGCTACTTCTACGAGAACTTCGCCGACACCGGCGCGCTGCTCGCCGCCGTCTACGACCGGGAGGCCGCCTCGCTCACCGAGGTCCTGGCCCGCGCCCTGGACGAGGCGGGCCCCCACCCGGACGTCCGCACGCGCGCGGGAATCCGCGCCGTGCTGAGCTTCATCAGCGACGACCCCCGCCGCGGCCGCGTCCTGTTCGCCGAGGCGCGCGGCCACGAGGTGCTGGCCGAGCGCCGCCGCGCCGCGCAGACCGCCCTGCTGGAGGGCGTCCTCGCGATGAGCCGCACCGAGAGCCCGCGGCTCCCCGTCGTCGTCGGCGCGACGATGTTCACCGGCGCGATGACCGAGCTGGCCCAGCAGTGGGCCGACGGACGGCTGGGCGACGACCTCGACGCCGTCGTCGACAGCGCGGTCGAACTCTCCCTCGCCCTGCACGCCACGACCGCCCCCCACCTCCCCGGCGAGTAGGCCCGGCGGCGGCCCGCCTCACCCAGGCGTGCGCGCGACGTAGACGGTGTTGGCCGCGGTACCGCCCTGCAGGGGGTTGGGGAACTCCACGACGTGCGCCGCGGCCTCGGCGAACACCTCGTCGAGCACTGCGGTGAAGCCGCCGTCCGGGGGCTCGTTCGACCACAGGGCGAAGACGCCGCCGGGGTGGAGCCGGTCGGCCAGGAGGCTCAACGTCTCCGGCAGGTAGAACGAGGCGTGCCCCGGATCGAGGACGTGGCGCGGCGAATGGTCGATGTCGAGCAGGACAGCGTGGAAGCGGGCCTCCGGATTCTGCGGGTCCAGCCCGTCCGGCGAGGAGGCCATGGCGAAGAAGTCGCCCTGGACCAGCCGGCAGCGGGCGTCCGCCGCCAAGCCCTCGCCCAGCGGCACCAGCCCTGCCCGATGCCATTCGATGACCTCACCGAGGGCCTCCACCACCACGAGCGAGCGCACGCGGGGATCGTCCAGGGCGGCCTGGGCGGTGTATCCGAGCCCGAGCCCGCCCACGACGACGTCGAGCGCCTCGCCCGGCGCCGCGGCCAAGCCGAGACGGGCGAGTTCGGTCTCGCCTTCCGTCCACAGGCTCGACATCAGGAAGTCGTCGTCGAGCTTGATCTCGTAGACGTCGACGCCCGTGGCGGGGTCCCTGCGCCGCCGCAGGCTGATCGCGCCCTTGGCCGTCGGACGCCAGTCGAGCTCTTCGAAACGTGCGCCCATGGGTTCACATCCTTGAGACGGAGGTCCGGCCCGGTTCCGCGGGGGCCGCGCACCGCTCGAGCCGTCTCCGCCGACTCGCCCGCACCGAGTTCTACGTAAGGTTAGGTGCGCGAGGCGGTGACGGGATCCGGAACGGCGACCGCCGCCCGCGAATCGGACGCGTCCGGCCGACTGTACGGGCGGAGCACGGGAGGGGAGCGCGGTGAGCGCCGGAATCGGGACGGCGGAGGACGTCGCGGCGGAGGCGGCGCGGCGCCGGACGTTCGCGGTGATCAGTCACCCGGACGCGGGCAAGTCGACGCTGACCGAGGCGCTCGCGCTGCACGCGCAGGCGATCGAGCAGGCGGGCGCGGTGCACGGCAAGGCCGGCCGGCGGGGCGTCCGGTCGGACTGGATGGACATGGAGCGCTCGCGCGGCATCTCCATCACCTCCTCGGTGCTGCGGTTCGAGTTCGGCGGCGCCCTGCTGAACCTGCTCGACACCCCGGGCCACGCCGACTTCTCCGAGGACACCTACCGCGTGCTCGCCGCCGTGGACGGGGCGATCATGCTGCTGGACTCGGCCAAGGGCCTGGAGGCGCAGACCCTCAAGCTCTTCGACGTGTGCCGGCACCGCGGCATCCCCGTCATCACGTTCGTCAACAAGTGGGACCGGCCGGGCCGCGAGCCGCTGGAGCTGCTGGACGAGGTCGAGCAGCGCATCGGCCTGCGCCCGGCGCCGCTGAACTGGCCGGTCGGGATCGCCGGCGACTTCCGCGGCCTGATCGACCGCGCCGACGGCTCCTTCACCCGGTTCCGCCGCACCCCCGGCGGCGCCACCCGCGCGGCCGCCGAGCACGTCCCGGCCGACCGGGCCGCCGCCGAGGAGGGCCAGGCGTGGACGACCGCGAACGAGGAGCTGGCGCTGCTGGAGGAGATCGGCGCCACCCTCGACATGGACGCCTTCGCCGCAGGCGTCTGCACCCCGGTGCTGTTCGGTGCCGCGCTGCCCAACTTCGGCGTGAGCGCGCTGCTGGACACCGTCCGCCGGCTGGCGCCCCCGCCGTCCGCGCGCACCGACTCCGAAGGCCGTGAGCGTCCGGTGTCGGCACCGTTCTCCGGGCAGGTGTTCAAGGTGCAGGCGGGCATGGACAAGGCGCACCGCGACCGGCTCGCCTTCATCCGGGTCTGCTCGGGCCGCTTCGAGCGCGGCATGACCCTCACCCACGCCCCGACCGGGCGTCCGCTGGCGACCAAGTACGCCCAGACGGTCTTCGGCCGCGACCGCTCCACCCTGGACGCCGCCTACCCCGGCGACGTGATCGGCCTGCCGAACGCCTCCGGCCTGACCGTGGGCGACACCCTGTACACCAAGACCCCCGTGGCCTTCCCGCCGATCCCGGCGTTCGCCCCCGAGCACTTCATGGTGGCGCGGGTCAAGGACAACAGCCGCGCCAAGCAGTTCCGCCGCGGCATCGACCAGATCGACGGCGAGGGCGTCGTCCAGGTGCTGCGCAGCGACCTGCGCGGCGACCAGGCCCCCGTGCTCGCCGCGGTCGGCCCGCTGCAGTTCGACGTGGTGACCGCGCGGATGGCCGACGAGTTCGGCGCGCCGGTCGAGCTGACCCGCCTCGACTACACCACCGCCCGCGTCACCGACAAGGAGTCCGCCGAGACGCTCGCCGGGCGCCGCGGCGTCGAGGTGCTCACCCGCACCCTCGACGGCTCGTACGTCGCGGTCTTCGTCGACAAGTGGCGGGTGCGCGCCATCGAACGCGAGCACCCCGACGTCACCCTCACCCCCATGCTGGCCGCCGGCGTCCTGGACTGACCCGCATCCCATCGGTGCGGTCACCCGAAGAGAGGCCGGAACTCTCCCGCAACGTCGGAGCCTGTCAGGGGTAGAGGGCGATCACGTTGAGGACGCGGTCACCGCGGTCTCTGGTCATCACAGCAATCCGCGCTTGACGTCCTCGTAGACCCTCGACCACCAGGAGCCGCGCTTGCGATACGCCTTGCGGTCGGCCCTCTTCACGGCTCTCGCCAACTTCTTGCCGTAGGAGGTCCTGCTCTTCTCGTAAGCATCGTCGTCGCCCTCGTCCTCTTCGGGGAATGCCTGGAGAAATCCCTGCCATGCCGCCAGCGCATCAAGGAACGCCGGCAAAGAGGTGTTGACGGAGCGGAGGTCGCCATTGAGGAGATGCACGACCCGCCCGGCGGAGTCCAGGCAGTAAATCCCTGCGATACCGGTCTCGTTCTGCCCGAGCACGTGAGCCCGCGTCCCGTCAGGCAGGTCGACAGGCTCCAGCGGGCGGTGGTTCTCGCATGGATAGAACATCCCCTCGACCTCACGGGGAAGGCCGTACCCCTCAAGGGCGGCAAGAGCATCGTCCGGCACATTCGCAGAGGCCACCGCCTCCGACGAAAGGTCCATCCTTCCACTGCTCTGCCACGATTCCACTGACAGCCAATTCGTGGTGTACGCCACGTTCACTTCTCCTCACCTCAAGGGCGCGGAGACGCTATCAGCCAAGGGTGCCACCCACCGCCCTTCTGCAGATCAGTCCCGAACCCGGCGGCGCGCGGCGATGGCTTGGAGGCCGCCGTTCTCGAAGGCGGCCTCAAGAGTGCCGTCGAGTGACTCGGCCATCCATTCCGCGAACGTCATGTTCTGCGGGAAGAGGCGTGTGAAGTCGGCGTCCTGCGGCCCGTTGGGATCCCACCCCCACATCGGGCCCGCCGGATCGCGGCAGTCGACCACGGACCAGATCAGGCAGCCCCAGTCGAACAGCCATAGCAGTCCCGAATGCGCGCCGTCGCCGTTGAACACCTCGTAGGCCTCAATGGCGTCCATCCTCCGCGACCGCTTCGGGCGGCGCCGGGGGCAGCAGGCCCGGCAGGGCTCGGACCTGTTCGATGATCTCGTCATCGGTCACAGGAGGTCCTTAGGGTTTCTGGGGTGTTCAGGGCCTGGGTGAGCCACGCTAGGGAGCCGGTTTTCTGGGTCTGGTCGGCGAGGCGTTTGGCGGACGGGGTCTGGAGTTGGGCCAGTGAGCTGTCTATCCACGGTTGGGTGTTCCGGTTGCCCTGCTCCCGGTACTCGATGGCCTGGATGAGGCACTCCAGCTTGTCGGCGTCGCGGGCGCACAGCGCCTCGGTGCTGTCCTTGCCCTCGTACTCCGCTACGGCACCCGTGATCAGGGCGGCCACGACCTCCGGCAGGCCGCGTGTCTGGTGCTCGGTGACCTGCTCGTTGGGCGCCTTCTCGACGTACGGTCTGGCCAGGTACGGGAGGTCCGTGAGGCGTGTCTCCTGGCTGTCGTGGAAGAGGCTCAGCAGCGCGGCGCGGGCGGGGTCGGCGCCCTCCAGCGCGGCCAGGAAGCTCGCGATGACCGCCGTACGGAACGAGTGGTCGGCGATGCTCTCCGGGGCGTTGACTCCCGCCACGAGCCAGCCCGTGCGCTTGTAGCGCTTGAGCAGGCCGATCTCGTACAGCAAGCCGGCCAGCCGTTCCGTCTCGTTCGCCATGCCCCGCCCTTCTCTCCATGGTCGTCCGCCGGAGCAGAATTTCACGTCCCGCATGGCAGCACCGGCGCACCCGGGTCGGCTTAGAGATCTTCCAACGATCTACTACGCAGAGCGTTCACAGCAGCACTCTGGGTCAACTACTAGTGGAGGGAACGGACGTATCCGGGCGTCCCCCGCGTCCCGGATCGACCGCCTCCTTCCGCCCGGCCGGGTCACCGGCTCGAGTCCCCCCGGAGGTCAGTGCATGCCCCCCAAGCCCCCGCCGTTCGAACCCGAGAAGCGCCCCGCCATCACCATCGGCCCCGACGACGGCCGGTACCCCACGCTGAGCCGCGGCTTCAACCAGCGGTGGATCGCCCACCCGGAGTACGTGCGGCTGGTCACCTCCTCGGACGGCGTGGTGACCGCGCTGCGGGAGGCGGTCAACCAGAAGCCCGCCGACACGAAGCGCACGCGCGTCACCGTCCGTTCCGGCGGCCACTGCTACGAGAACTTCGTGTGCGGCGACGACGTCCGGGTGATCCTGGACCTCAGCCCGATGTGCGGCATCGCCTACGACCCGCGCCTGGAGGCCTGGGCCGTCGAGGCCGGCGCCACCAACTGGCACGTCTACAGCCACCTGTTCCCGCTGTCGGGCCGCGCCCTGCCCGCCGGATCGTGCTACTCGGTCGGGCTCGGCGGACACATCACCGGCGGCGGCTACGGGCTGCTGTCGCGCCAGGCCGGCCTGACGGTGGACTACCTCTACGCCGTCGAGGTCGCCGTGGTCAACCGCGACCGGACCGTGGACCTGGTGGTCGCCACCCGCGACGACCCCGACCCCGACGTGCGGGACCTGTGGTGGGCGCACACGGGCGGGGGCGGCGGCAACTTCGGCGTCGTCACCCGGTTCTGGTTCCGGGACCTGCCCACCCCGCCCCGCAAGGTCCTCATCACCGCCCGCGCCTGGCCGTGGTCCGGCTTCAAGGAGAAGAAGGACTTCGTTCCACTGGTCGCCAACTACTGCGACTACTTCGCCCGCCACCAGGACCCCGGCACCGCGGCCGGACGGCTGTTCGCGCTCCTGACCCTCAACCACCGCGCCAACGGCGAGATCGGCCTGGTCGCCCAGGTCGACACCGCCACGGACGATCCCAGCGACACCAAGGACGCGGGTGTCGCCGCGATGCAGGACTTCCTGCGCCGGGTCGACAGCCGCGCCGTGCCGGACTCGAGGCCGATGTGGGAGTCGGTCGCCGAGCACGCCGCCATCCCCAACGCATGGCACCCCCGCATGATGCCGTGGCTGACCGCCACGCAGGCCCTGAACGGCTCCGGGGAGAACCGCTGCGGCAAGTACAAGTCGGCCTACCTGCGCAACCCCCTCACGGACGACCAGATCGGCACCATGTGGGACTACCTCGGCAACACCCACTTCAAGGACTACGACAACAAGGCGGCGGTCATCCAGATCGACTCCTACGGCTCGGCGGTCAACCGTCCGCCCCGCGACACCGCCACCCGGCAACGCGACTCGATCCTGAAAATGCAGTACCAGGTGTACTGGAACCGGCCCAGCGACTCGCTCCCCGACCACGAGGCCGAGGCGCGGCATCTGAAATGGATCCGCGAGACCTACCGCGCCACCTTCGCCGAGACCGGCGGCGTCCCGGAGACCGGCGGCCGAAGCGACGGCTGCTACATCAACTACCCGGACGTCGACCTGTCCGACGGCAACTGGAACAAGTCCGGACAGCCCTGGTCGCAGCTGTACTACAAGGACGCCTACGACCGCCTGCAGCGCATCAAGGCCCGCTGGGACCCCCTCAACGTCTTCCACCACGGCCAGTCCATCGAACCGCACACCAGGCCCACGCACTGAAAGCACGGGCCCCGAGCAGCCGCCACTGCCAGCGCCCCCGCCGAGTGAGACGCTCTCGGCGGGGGCGGTCCTCCCATCGGCCGGGCAGGACCGGTGACCGCGGTGGTATCGACGGCGGTGAAGCGTCCGACCCGGCTGGTACACCTTCGGGCATGCGTCCTGAGGAGTTCCTGCACATGGTGCTCGACCTGCCGGAGGTCACCGAACGCGAGGCGTTCTCGAACCTCACCGGCTTCCGGGTCCGCGACAAGGGGTTCTGCTATCTCAACGAGGACGAGGGCTTCGTCATGCTCAAGGCCACCCGGGAGGAACAGGCCGCCCTCGTCGCCGACGACCCCGGCACCTTCTCCCCGTCCTGGGCCAGTGGGCGCTTCGCATGGGTGGAGGTCAAGCTGGCCAGCGTCGACCCCGAGGAGATGAGAGAGCTGGTCACCGAGGCCTGGCGGCTCTCAGCCCCGAAACGCCTCGCGGCCGGATGAGGGCTCAGCGTCCTCCGTCCGGTCCGGCCGGACAGGAGTGCGGCTGTCGTGCCGGTGGCGCCCGGGGGAGACACCGAACTCGCGCTTGAACGCGTTGGCGAAGGAGAACTCCGAGGCGTACCCGACCTGCTCCGCCACGGCGCTCAGCGGAGCGTCGGAGTCGCGTAGCAGCCGCATCGCGGTCGTCAACCGCCACCAGGTCAGGTACGCGAGCGGCGGCCGCCCCACCAGCGCCGTGAAACGGCGGGAGAAGGCGGCCCGCGACAGTCCCGCGTGCGCGCCCAGGCTCGCGACGGTCCAGGGCCGTGCCGGATTGTCGTGGATCGCCTCCAACGCGGCGCTGACGGACGGGTCGGCGAGCGCCGCCGCCCACCCGGTGGCCCCACCGTCCGCCGGTTGGTCCGCGAACCAGGCCCGCAGGATGTAGAGCAGCAGCGTGTCCAGCAGCGCGGGCACCAGGGCACCCGTCCCCTGCTGGGGTTCCTCCAGCTCGGCGCCGAGCAGATCGACCGCGGCGCGCAGCCGGGGATGGCGTCCGAGCCGAGCGGGCAGGTGCAGCAGCGGAGGCAGGTCGGCCAGCAGCGGGTGGACGCGAGCGGCGTCGAGCTCGTAGGCCCCGCACAACGTCACCGTGGTCGAAGCACCGGCGGATGCCCGGCCGACCGGCGGCGCGGCGTACCGGCGTTCGAACCTGGGGCCTTCCCGCGGGTCGCAGACGTGTTCGGCCAGCGGCGTGGACGGAGCGTCGGCCAGGCCGTGCCGACCCGCGTGGGGAAGGAACACCACGTCGCCGACGGCGAGCGGGAAAGGCTCGCCCTCTTCGGGAATGAGCCAGCAGGGGCCGCGCAGGACGATCTGGAACCCCGCCGCGCCCGGCACCGCCCGGAACCGCTGCCCCCACGGCGCCCGCCATTCGACCAGGGCCGACCGCGGCTCGCCGGTGCGCATCACGGCGATCACATCGCTCAGGACGTCCATCACCGCAACCCTAGCGATGACTCCTTCACAGAAGACGATCTCGTATTAATTCGAGATTTACACGCATTGGTCGTCTCACATCGCGGCCGTACGGTCGAACCACTCGAAGATCAGCAAGCGCCGGGCCATGCCCGGTGCGCCTTTTGAGATGGGACCCCCCATGACGACAGAACGTCCGTCCCGCCGGCGCGACGAGGACGCCGCCGCGACGATGAGGGCGGCACGTGTCCACGGCTTCGGCGGCCCCGAGGCGATCCGCCTTGACCGGGTGCGCCGCCCGACCCCCGGACCGGGCGAGGTCCTGGTACGGGTCGCCGCCGCCGGGTTCAATCCGTCGGACGTCGGCTTCCGGGCCGGTTACATGCGGGACGCCGTCCCGCTGGACCTGCCCTTCACCCTCGGCTCGGAGGCCGCCGGGACCGTCGTCCAAGCGGGAGACGGCGTCGATCGCCTCGCGGTCGGCGACCATGTCGTCGGCCGTCTCGACGCAGGCGGCGCCGCGGCCGAGTACTTCACCGCTTCCGCCCACCGGCTGGTACGCGCCCCCTCCGCGCTCCCCCTCGCCCATGCCGCAGCGGTCCCGGTCGCCGGCCTGACCGCCTGGCAGGCGCTCTTCGAGCACGCTCGCGTCGGACCGGGCACCCGGATCCTCGTCAACGGCGCGGGCGGCGGCGTGGGCATGTTCGCCGTCCAACTGGCCCGCCATGCCGGCGCGCACGTCATCGCCACCGCCGGTCCGCGCAGCGCCGACCGGGTCCGCGGTCTCGGCGCCGCGCAGATCATCGACCACACCCGGACCCCGCCGCACCAGGCGCTGGACCGCCCGGTGGATCTGGTGCTCAACCTCGTCCCGGTACCGCCCGCGGCCGCCGGCGCGCTGTGCCGGGCCGTCCGCCCCGGCGGTTCGCTCGTCTCGATCACCGTCCCGGTCACGCCCCCGGCCGGAAGCGGTGTGACCAGCGCCCACTTCGTCGCCCGCAACGACCCCGGCCAGCTCGCGGAACTCGTCTCCCTCATCGACGCGGGCGTGGTGCGGGTGGACGTCACGGCGGCCCGGCCCCTCACCGATCTGCCGGCCGTGCACCGCGACGCCGAAGCCGGCCGCACCAGCGGCAAGACCATCCTCATCCCCTGAAGGAGCCCAGATGACGACCACCCCCACCCGCCCGGCCGGTCAGGACCTCCGCCTCTACGCCTACGCGGTGGGCGGCGCTGTCCTGGCCGCGGTCCTGTTGTGGACCGCGGCCCACGGCCTGGGCGTCGACCTTCGCGTTGATCCCGGCGATGGACGGCCCAGCCAGGTGGTCGGCCTGCCCCTCACCGCCGGCGTCACGTTCGTCGTGGCGCTGCTCGCCTCGGCCCGCCGTACTCGTCCCGCTCCTGAGCCGCCGGAACCGGCCGGTTCCGCACCGCGAGCGACCCGCGAAGCAGCGCTCACCGGCTCGGCCCCAATGAGGGCCGAGCACCGGATGGGGGTGGGATCAGGGTTGGTCGGGGCCGCTGCGCGGGACGAGGTTGCGGCGGGCGAGGCGGGTCAGGCGGGCGACGGTCGTCTCGGTGGGGTCGAGGGGTTGGAGCAGGTGGCTGGCGGTGAGGCGGACGAGGGCGTCGGCGGTGGCGGTGACGTCCTCCTCGTCCAGATGGGGTGCGCGGGCGGTGATGTGCTCCTGCAGCACCTGCCCGGCGAGGGTGATCAGAGGCTGGGAGTTGGCGGTGAGCAGGCCGAGCAGGGTGTCGCCGCCGTGGACGCCGGCCAGCACGGCGCGCAGCAGCGGGTTGGCCGATCCCTCGGTGAGTCCGTAGCGGACGGCGGCTTCGATCGCGGCGACGGGGTCGTCGTGCGTGGCGAGCCGGTCGGCGACGCCGTCGAGGAACCGTGCGGCCTCGCGGTTCAGCAGGGCCTGGCCGATCTCGTCCTTGGAGGAGAACTCCTTGTAGAGGGTCTGGCGGCTGACGCCCACTTCGGCGGCGATCGCGGTCATGGTGACCGCCGCCCAGCCCCGGTCGACCAGGAGCCGGTACGCGGCGTCCAGGGCGTCGTGATGCAGCTGGTGGCGCACTCGCGCGTGGAAGTTGGCCGGTGCGGAACTGTTCACGGGCTCGACACTATCAAGCGGACTGTCCACGTAGCTGACATCACCCCAATCACCACGCCTTAGGTGACATGTATGGTCTGAACGTTCTCACCCTTGACAGTTGAGCAGAGAATGTCAGCATGGAGCCGTGCCGAGCCGACGAGCCGTCCGCCGCCCTCGGCGTTCGCCCTGGCTCGGCCGCCGCCATGGCGAACGCCCGCGGGATGTCACAAGGAGAACGCGACCGTGACCGACCTGCAGATCCGCAAGATCCCATTCGAGTTCGACGAGTCCGTGCCCTTCCAGTGGAACCCCGCCAACCCCGACTTCGGGCTGCTGGTCAACGCGCTCAGCGTGCTGGCCATCGCCTTCGAGCGGTACATCCTCGGCGTCACCCGGCAGGTCCTCCCGAGGCTGAGCGACCCCGGGATCGTCGAGGAGGCCGAGGCCTTCCTGCGGCAGGAGGGGCAGCACTCGCGCGCACACCGGCTCCACGTCAACGCGCTCATCCGGCAGTACCCCGGTCTGCAGGACGTCCTGGACGACGCGATCGCCGACTACGACCGGCTGCGGGAGCGGGAGTCTCCCGAGTTCGGCATCGCCTACATCGCCGCCATCGAGGCCACGTTCACTCCGCTGTTCAAGATGATGCTCGACAACCGCTCGACGCTCTTCAGCCCGGGCGACGCGAGGGTCGCCTCCCTGCTGCTGTGGCATCTGGTCGAAGAGATCGAGCACCGCAGCTCAGCCCTGATCATCTACCACGGGCTGATCGACGACCCCTGGTACCGCACCCTGACGGCCCCGCGGGTCTTCGGGCACCTGACCCGGCTCTACGGCGAGGTCATCGAAGGCTTCCACCGCCACGTACCGCCCGAGGACCTGCGAACCGATCTCCGCCGCATCAACTCCAGGCAGGCCTGGGTGCGGGAGGCCGCGGTGCACCTCCCCCTCATCGGACCCCGAAGGCGCGCGTCGGACCGTCCGACCGCCTTCCAAGCAGTGCCCGGCCGTCAGCTCCTGGTGGCCCTCCTGCGGCTTCTGCTGTCGCAGACCCCGCACCACCGGCCAGCCGACGAGCCCCTGCCCGCCTGGGCCGAGACCTGGTTCGCCGCCTACGACGAGGGCGCGGACATGACCCGCTTCGAAGGCAAGCCCGTGCGGAGCGCCTCATGAGCGACATGACGGAGATCGACATGACTCAGCCGATACGCACGATCAAAGCCAACGGTCTGGATTTCGGCTACCTGTCAGCCGGGCCGGACGACGGCCCGCTCGCCCTGTGCCTGCACGGCTTCCCCGATTCGGCCTACTCCTGGCGGTATCTGCTCCCCGAACTCGCCGCGGCGGGCTATCACGCGGTCGCCCCGTTCATGCGCGGCTACGCGCCGACCGAGGTGCCGTCGGACGGGGCCTATCAGAGCGGGGCGCTCGCGGCGGACGCGAACGCGCTGCACGAGGCGCTCGGCGGCGGCTCGGACGCGGTACTGATCGGCCACGACTGGGGCGCGATCGCCGCGTACTCGGCCGCCGCCCACGCACCGGACCGCTGGAGGACGGTCGTCACCCTGGCGGTCCCGCCCGTGTCCGCCATGCTGAACGCGTTCTTCGGCTACGAGCAGTTCAAGCGGTCCTTCTACATCTTCCTGTTCCAGACCCCTCTCGCCGAGCTGGCGCTCACCCCGGACTTCATCGAGGGCCTGTGGCGCGACTGGTCCCCCGGGTACGCCGCGGCCGAGGACGTGGCGCACGTCGTCCAGTGCCTGAGCGAGCCGGCCAACGTCGCGGCCGCGATCGGCTACTACCGCGCGCTGCTGGACATGTCACACCATGTCCCGGCCTATGCCGAGGAGCAGGCCGCGGCCGGCCGCAAGGGGGAGCGCGCGATCCTCTACCTGCACGGCGCGGCCGACGGCGCGCTGGCGGCCGACCTCGTGCGGGGCGCCGACCAGGGGCTGCCGCAGGGGTCGAAGATGGAGATCATCGAAGGCGTGGGCCACTTCCTGCACCTTGAGCAGCCTCGGGAGATCAACGCCCGCATCCTGAACTGGCTCACTTGACGGTCTCAGCCAGGCAGGCGGTCGCGGACGGCCAGGTCGGCGCCCGGCAGAAGCGCCGGCCGACCGCTGATCACACCGTCCCGGCCGTGCACAGCGGTTCGGGCCGTCCGCATCTGCGAACGGCCCGAACCCGGCGGGCTCCGGCTATGTGACGGAGTCGGCGACGCGGGGCCTGGTGACGGCCAGGGGCCTCCTCATCCCCGGGCTCCGGGCCGGTCGACGATGGCGGTGCCCAGCTGGGCGGACCAGCCGAGCTTCTGGCCCTTCGTGAACCGCGCGGTGCCGTCGCCGCCGGTCGACCTGTGGTCCTTGACGGCGATGGCGCGGTGCCCGAGGTAGGCGAAGGTGGTCGGATCGATGATGACGTCGGTGCGCAGGTAGCCCTCGTCGATCCGGTAGAGGGCGACGCCGTGGCGTCCGGCCGCGTCGGTCACGTCCCTGGCGAACCGGACGCCGGGGATCGCGGCGAGCGCCCCGTACAGCGCCGCGCGCAGCTTCGGCGGCAGGACGCTGCGGCTCATCAGGTCCTGGATCGTGGTGAACGCCCCGGCGTCACGCCCGAGGGGCGTCTGCCCCGACTGCTGGTAGACGAGCGCCAGCAGCGCCTTCGGGTCGGTGGGCAGCGACCGGAGGTAGGTGTAGTCGGAGCGCGGCACGGCCGAGCGGTCCATCGGCGTGGTCGGAGTGTTCTCGAGCCGTCCGCCGTTCTCCATGGTCGCGCGGCGCATGCCGTCCACCCGGATCCAGCGTTCGACGGTGGTGCGCTTGTCGGGTCGTCCCGCCAGGGAGCCGGCGGTGCCCGCGGAGGACGTCGCGAGCATCTCCTTGACGTAGGTCCACTGGTCGGGGCGCGGGTTCCAGGCGGGTTCGGCCGCCGCCTTGAGCGAGGCCCGGTGGGTCAGCTCGGCGGCGGACGCGACGGGCCCGGCGGGCAGGCCCGGGATGCCGGGCCGGCGATGGCCGTCCTCGTCCGCGCCTCCCAGGTTCTGGGCGACGGTGATCCCGGCCGCGGCCGTGACGGCCAGGGCGCCGACGGCCACGAGCCGGACGCCGGTGCGCGGCAGCCGGACGCGGCGTCCCCGCTCGCCGAATCCCGTGGTCACCCGCGACCGGACGGCGGCGACCCGTACCGGCTCGGGCTCGGCCAGGGAGGCCCGCATGTGCCGCAGCGCGTTCAGTTCGTCCATGGTCAGTCCTCACTCGTCGTCGGGGTGCCGAGGGCCGCGCGCAGGCTTCGCCGGGCGCGGTTGAGACGGGAGCGCACCGTGCCGACCGGCACGTCCAGGGCGCGGGCGACCTCTTCGTACGAGAGGTCGCCCCAGGTGTAGAGGAGCAGCGCGTCGCGGTCGCGCTTCTTCAGCGACGCGAGGGCGGCGGCCAGCCGCGAGCCCTCCGCCTGCGCGGAGACGGCGTCGGCCACCCGCTGCGCGTGGCCCTCGGCGGCGAGGGGGTCGGCGCCGGAGCGGGCGTACGCGCGGTACATCCGCACCTCGGCCCGCCGCCGCTCGCCGATCAGGTTGGTGGCGATGCCGTACAGCCACGGCGCCGCGTCCCTACGCGAGAGGTCGTAGCGGTCCCGGCGGCGGAAAGCGATCAGGAACGTGTCGGCGACGACGTCGTCGGCGGCGTCGGGGCCGAGGCGGCGCGCGGCGTACCCGCGCAGCCGGTCGGCGTGGCGATCGAAGATCGCTGCGAAGAGTTCGGGTTCTCTCCGCGACCGCTCGATGAGGCTCGCGTCGTCGACGTCGGTCGAGAACGCGGCCTTCGAGCCTGGCGGCGCTGCGGCCATAGAGCGGTGTCCCTTCGTCAGGGCCCGTTGCGGGCACCGGGGTCACCTCTCCTTGGCCGACGGCACGGTCCGGGTTCACGGCCGGTGCTGGAGGCCGCCGCTCATCAGGTGAGGGCCGAATCATCCCGTCAGAGCCGGACCTGGGCCGGAGGCTAGGCGATCACAGCCGTACCGGCCCGGCCAACCCGTTCGCGAACAGAGCCGATCCGGCTCCACAAGTCGCGCGCGACGCGGCGAGCCCGGGCCCCGCCGCCATGCGGAGCCCGGGCCGTGCCGGGGGTCAGGAGGGCTGGCCGGTGGGCATGATGGTGACCTGCTGGAGGTTGACGCGCGGCGGCAGCGCGGCCAGGAAGCCGATGGCGGCGGCGACGTCCTGCGGGGTGAGCCACTCCATCGTCTCCTTGGAGCCCTCAAGCCACTCCTGGGCGCCGGGGTCGGTGACGTGGCTCTGCAGTTCGGTGCCGACGATCCCGGGCTCGATCGCCGCCACCCGCACGTTCTTGGCGCCGAGTTCGACGCGCAGGTGCCGCGACAGGTGGGTGACGTACGCCTTGGTGGCCGAGTACACCGCGAAGTTGGGGAAGATGTTCTGCGCGGCGATCGACGAGGTGTTGATCAGGTCGGCGACGCCGCGCTCGGTTCCGGCCGCGACCAGCTGCGGGACGAACGCGCCGATCGTGTTCATCAGGCCGGTGACGTTCAGGTCGATCTGGTGCTTCCACTGGTCGGCGGCCAGCTCCTCGACCGGCGCCGGAAGCATCACCCCGGCGTTGTTGAACAGCAGGTCCGCGCCGCCCAGCTCGGCGGCGACCCGGTCGGCGGCGGCCTGGACCGCGGCGGCGTCGGTCACGTCCACGCCGATCGCCACGGCGGAGCCGCCGTCCTTCTCGATCCGCGCGACGAGATCGGCGAGCCGGTCCTCGCGGCGGGCCAGCAGCACGACGGTCGCGCCCTGGGCGGCGAGCTGCTCGGCGGTGGCCTCGCCGATACCGCTGGACGCACCGCTGATCACTGCGACGCGGCCCGACAGCGGGGTGGCGGAGGTCTGAGTCATGGTCCAACCTTTCAGGCGACGTTCCCGGTCGGCGGTCACCGACCGTCACCATCAGGACATCAGCCAGAACACCGCCTGAAATCGCCTAAGACGACCTTGCTAGGGCAGGCACCGGCAGAACAGGTACCGGCAGGACCACCCTCGGCGTGCACCTACGAGCAGTCCCGGCACACACTGGGGGTATGGCCGCCAACAGGGAGCTCGCGGACTTTCTGCGCACCCGCCGCGCACGGATCAACCCGGACGAGACCGGTCTGCCCTCCGACGGGCGGGTACGGCGGGTGCCCGGACTGCGCCGCGACGAGGTCGCCCGGCTCGCCGGCGTCAGCACCGAGTACTACACCCGCCTGGAACAGGGCCGCGCCACCAACCCTTCCGCCGAGGTCGTGGACGCCTTGTGCCGGGCCCTGCGCATGGACCCCGCCGAATGCGAGCACCTGCGCGACCTGCTGGCCAGGCCCGCCCCCGCCCGCCGCACCCCCGCGCCTCCGCAGCGGGTCCGTCCCGGCCTGCACCTCATGCTCCAAACCCTGGAGCACGTCCCCGCCTTCATCCTCGGCCGCCGCACCGACGTACTGGCCGCCAACCGGCTCGCTCGCGAGGTCCTCACCGATTTCGACGCCCTGCCCGTCCCGCAGCGCAACCTCGCCCGCTACTACCTCCTCGACCCCGCCGCCCGCGAGCAGGTCGGCGACTGGGAACGCATCGCCGCCGAGACCGTCGCCGTCCTCCGCCTCGAAGCGGGCCGCCACCCCCACGACAGGCAGCTCGCCGACCTGATCGGCGAACTCACCGTCAAATCACCCGAGTTCTCCACCTGGTGGAACGACCACCGCGTCCTGCGCCGAACCCACGGCACCAAGCGCTACCGCCACCCCGTCATAGGCGACCTGGAGTTCGCCTACGAGTCCTTCCAAGTCCCCGGCGACACCGAGCAGACCCTGTGCGTCTACAACGTCGAACCCGCCTCCCCCACCGCCGAGGCCCTAAGCCTCCTCACAAGCTGGACCGCCCCCCACTCGACCTGATCTGTCTGGGTACAGGTCAGCGAAACAACGGCAGCCATCGGCCCTCGCCTCGCTCTCCTCAGCCCTCGCCGAGAGCGGCAAGAAGCCGCTGCGCCACCCTGCCCACCTCGATATCGGGATCCAGCACCAACCGACGCGCAGCGAGAACTCCAGCACCGACAGCCCGATGAGCCGAACGTTCCCAACCCGCCTTCAGCACATGATCCGGCGAGCCTGGCGAGTCCGCTGCGGCCCGGCTCCAGGCGCGACTACACCAAATCTCGTGCAGAAACCGCAGGATCTCGGACCGGCATGCCACCTGCGGCGCCTGCGCCAACTCCCACAACAGCGGAACGGCCGCAGCGGTCGCCTCCTCGACCGCGATGCCATCCCGGCACAGTCGGAAGCGCAGGTCGTCCAAGGCCATGACCGACTCAGCCGGACCGCCCCACGCGACCTTCGCCAACAGCGACGGAACTCCGGCCGCCGACCCCGAGGAATCTCCAAGCTCACCCCAGGGCACCGATTTCGCTCGCTTCAGCAACCTCCCCATACCAGCCCTCTAGAAGCGATCGCTGGCCCCGGCCTCGCCACTCGAAGCCCGCAAATCCAACCCCAGTCACAATCAACCAGGAGCGGCCGACGCGCCTCACACACGGCTGTACAGCTCTTGTCAGTCATCCGAATCGCGTTGGGTGTCACCGGCCAGTGCCTGGAGGTCTCGCACCGACTCGGCCCCCAGGAGCAGACCATCTACGCCCAGATACTTTCGCACTCTGGGCGAGACCGTCATCGGCGCTATCCAGTACTGGATCACTTGAGCGATCTGGCTCGGAACGGGGGTGACCGGGTAGGTGGCGATTCCTTTCGCCCAGTTGATGAGCAGCCCTTCCGTCCCGTCGATGTCGGTCATGACAAGTGCTACCGGCAACCCCTGCTCACTCCAGGTGTTCCAGATCGCCCACCCCTCGGGACGAGGGTCCACGTTGAGCCGCTGACATGCCGTCTCGTAGTCGTCGTCCATCCCGAACGGCATGGCCGCCGGCCGGAGCACGATGACTCCGGCCAAGCGCATTTGCGGCCGGTCGGCCTCCTCATCCAGACAGCCGTCCCCCTGGTAGTGGTAGCTGTGAAGCGTCCGAGCCAGCTCGTTTACGGCCCTGCGAAGTGGATTCGTCTCCTCGACTTCCGCGTCGTAGGCAACCCATCCCTCGGCGAAAGCCTCGTTGACCACGGCGCGACTACGAGCCTCGATCTCTCGCAGATACTCGGACTCGCTCATCTCAGGACCAGCCACGGCGCCACTCTGACACGACGCCTCCAAGCGGACACCTGATTTTCCTCGGCGCCATGGAGCCGAGCATTGCCAGGAGCAACGCGCGCTACCAACGCCTCTCGACGGTGCCCTCGGTCGCGACACGTGCCTTGGGGAGAGTACGGAGTTTGGCCCGCCGACCACGCCGCCGAACTCGGGCAAGACGTCGCTCATCGGCCCGTCCGTCGTCCTCCAGCCGGAGACGCCGCTGCAATCTGCTCTCGACCCAATCCCCCAACGGCAGACCGGGCTCCTTGCGCCATGCTTTCGGACGCCGACGCACCAGACGCTCCTCGACCTCAACCGCCTTCCCCATGTCGGGCCGGCCAGCGGCCTCCTGGAGAAGCTGACGAAGGCGATGCCGGTTGGCACGATTGGGAAACCGCTTGTTCAACCGAACAGCGTTCCTGGAACTCTTGTCGTTCTCCGCGTAAGCGTTGCGGCGGTCCTTTGAGTAACTGAGCCGCTTCTTCTCCTGGGGGCTCCTGCTCTTCATAAGCAGCCTGCCTTCTCCTGCAACGTCGGAAGGACCACCAGAAGCGCACTGTACCTGGACGGAGACCTCCAGCGCGCCGACCGAACCGCGCGGTCCTTGAAGGGCGCGGACTCTGGGCACAGCTGCCTGGGGCGCGTTTTCCACCTTGCGATTCCTCTGGCCCCTCTGCTGGATCTTCATTGCTGATCCGACTCATCCGAGTCGGTCGGGGCGGCAGAGGCGGGGCGACCCGCCCCGCCCCGCATCAACCACTCGCCAGCGGAGAAGACCCTTGACCGTCAACCTGCCCGCCACCGCCCGTGAACTGCTCGACGGGCCGCATGCCGCGATCCTGGCGACCACGAACCCCGACGGCCGGCCGCAGTCCTCGGTGATCTTCGTCAAGCGCGAGGGCGACACGGTCGTCTTCAGCACGATCAGGGGGCGGCAGAAGACCCGCAACATGGAGCGCGATCCCCGCGTAAGCCTGCTCGTGCTGGCGCACGCGTCCGGCTACGTGGAGATCCGCGGAACGGTGACGATCACCGACGACCCCGACAAGGCGCTCCTTCACGAGATGTACGACCGCTACATGGACGGCGCGGCACCGCCGCCCGAACCCGAGGCCGAGCGAGTGGCGGTGCGCATCACCGCCGACCGGATCCACGTGTGGCCTCCCGAACCCGTCAGTCAGCAGAACTGACACCCGGGCCGCACCACCATCGGTTTCGCACAATTGGAAAGGACGACATATGCGCAAAATCGTCGAGTCGACGCTGATGAGCCTCGACGGGGTCGTGGACGACCCCGGATCCTGGGCTCTGGACTACTTCGACGACCAGTTCCTCAAGGAGGCCTACGAGCTCCTGCAGGGATGCGACGCCATGCTCATGGGGCGCGGCATCTACGAGGACCTGTCCTGGCGGTGGCCGGGGCAGACCGGAGACTTCGCCGACGCGATCAACGGGATCCGAAAGTACGTGTTCTCCTCGAAGCTCGAACGAGCGGACTGGAACAACTCCGTGATCGTGCGGGGCGACGTGGTCGCCGAGGTGCGGAAGCTGAAAGAGGAGGGCGGCGGTGACCTGGTCGTCTTCGGCCACGGACAGCTCTCGCACACCCTCCTCGAGCACGGCCTCCTCGATCGGCTCCGCTTCGCGGTACACCCCGTCGTCGTCGGCCGGCCGGGAGCAGTCCACGGGAACCCCAAGACGCCGCTGACCTTGGTCGGTACGCACTCCCGTGAGTCCGGCGTCGTCGTACTGAACTACACCGTCGGGAAGGACGCGGGCCGGGCCTCCTAGCGCACACTCCCGTGTTCCGTTGCCCGGCCCCGAGCGGCTGGCTGGAGTCCCTCGTCATCCTTCCCGCACGCGCCTGCGGTTTGTAGGTGTCGCGACCGTCACAACCGCCGTGTTCCGGCCCCCACTTGATCGTGTGAGCAGGTGGGGGTGCCGGTCGAGTCGTCACTTCTGGCGAGAAAGGAGCGTGATGTCACCGCTGAAAATATCCAGGCCGGGCAAAGTCCACGCTCAGTTGCAGGGGAATACCGGCGGGAAGCCGAACTTCGGCAGCAGTGCGGGTTCACCGAAAAGCGTGATGCGTTCTATGCCGTCAGAGGCGACCGTGAGCACTGCGATGCCGAACGCGGCGTAGGTCCCGTCGTCAGCTCGCAGATAGGCGGCGGCGGCGGGTTGCCCGTTCGCGCTCGTGGGAAGCATGCGCCAGGTACCGGGCGGGCCCATGACGTCCCCGATATAACGCAGACAGGTCTCCAGACCGGAGAACCATGTGCTGTAGCCGGTCATCTCCAGGGCGGCGTCCTTCCGCAGCGCCTGCTCGAGAGCGGTCAGGTCGCCGTTCTCGAAGGCCGCCATGTATTGATCGAGCAGAGCGCGCGCTTCCGGCTCGGTCGGCTCAGCGACGCCTTCCTGCGCTGTCACATGGGCCATGCCGGAGCGAGCACGCTGAAGCAGGCTCTTCACAGCCGCCACCGAGGTGCCCAGCATGGCGGCCACGTCCGCGGCGGGGAAGTCCAACGCCTCCGTCAGGATGAACACCGCTCGCTGCCGCGGCGGCAGATGCTGCAGGCCCGCGACGAGGGCCAGCCTGAGCGTCTCCCGTGCGGTCACGATGGCGGCGGGATCGGCCGGCCCCGCCGTCACCGCCGCGTCCGGAAGGGGCTCGAGCCACATGACGTCGGCTCTCTCCACCGGCGCGATGTGGGGGTCCTCGCTCGCAGGGCCCAGTCCCGACGGCAGAGGGCGGCGGCCGCGTCGCTCGCGGGCTCTGAGGCACACATTGGTTGCGATCTTGTACATCCAGGCGCGCAAAGACGACCGGCCCTCGAACCCGTCGTAGGCCCGCCAAGCGCGCAAATAGGTCTCCTGCACCAGATCCGCGGCGTCGTCAGCGGAGCCCGTCATGCGGTAGCAGTGGGCCAGAAGCTCGCGGCGAAATGGCTCCGCGAGCGCGGCGAACTCGTCCTGATCCGTCCTCCGCACCTCCTCCCCCCGCGCACCAATTCTTCCGCTCGTGACCTGAACCATCGTCCGGCTCACCCCGCCGTCTCCTCCTGCAAGCCCCCAAGGGGGCCCCTCACCAATGAAGACCCGCGACCGGCCCGAAAGGCATCGGCCATCGCCGTGAACGACGGACGCAGTCCGCCGGAGACCCACCAGGCAAAGACTCGCCGTCGGCAGCGCGTGGCTCAGGAGCAGACTGAGGCCAAGCCTGACAAGCCAGTCGGCGCGGCCAGGGCGTCGTTGCCGACGTCGCCCATGCCGCCACCAAACCGATCGGCCGGAGTCAGAACGCCCCAGCGGTCCCGCCGGAAAGGCCATCTGGGCCGTCAAGCCATCCCGTTCGCAGGCGAGGAGGTCAGAGGTTGAGGCGGGGTCATGCTGGCGATACGCACGCTCTCACAGTCCGGCCGGATGCGCCGGCAGCCAGTCTGCATGGCAGGTCTTCAAGACGTCGCGGTCGTGGACGGTCGGGGCGATGACGTCGGCTCCGCCGTCATACGGGTGATAGAGCCATTTGAGATCCAGCGGGGCGATGATCACATGGGGGAGCCTGTCGTCGGCCACGTCGCGCAGCAACGGCTCCAGGGTCGTCAGCGGTGAGCGCCTCCACCATCGATCACGATCTCCTCCACCCGGGGCCGACACGGAAGCGTCCGCCGCGTGACTGCGGTAGGACGCCTGCCTGACAATCGCCTTCTCGTCGGGCGCGGCCCGCGGCACGGCATTGTGAGTGCGTCGTTGTGGGCTGGGGCTGACGTTGGAGCGCCGGGTCGTGCCGGTGTTGCTCGGTATTGGTGGCGATGGGGCGCCAAATGATTAGAGGCCGGTCTGGATTTCTCCTGAACCGGCCTCTGACCTTAGATGTCTCGGTGGAGCTGAGGGGATTTGAACCCCTGACCCCCTCGATGCGAACCACTGGCGCACCCATGGTCGCCGCATGTTCACGCAGGTAGACCGTGTGCCAACGTGTGGTCACGTAAGCCTGTGTGAGCCTCTGTTGCGGTACTTCGCTGCTGTACTGCTGGCACCCGGCAAGCCTCGTTGACGGTGGCCGAGACGACTCGGACCCGCCGAGAGGCCGACCGCGTCACCATGCGTCCGGAGAGTCAGCCGGGGTCACCCCCAGCGCTCGGAGCAACTCCGCGGCGGCCTCACGCGCCTTGACCGGGTCGACGTCGGGCACGGTGAACTCATCCTTGATGCCCTCGTCGGCAAGGTGGGTCATCACGACCCACACCACGCCGTCAGGACTGTACTTCGGGGCACTACGCTCCACGGGCGATCCTCCTCACCTGCGAATCTAGGTGATACGAGGTCGCGCTCTACTGGTCCCTCTTGGTCACCTTCTCTGGGGGGCTGCTGCGCGTACCTGGTGCGGCCGTGTGGTACGGATGTCCGTGAGTACGCCGCTCCTCCTTGAGTTGAGCCTCGTAGAGGTGCCGGCTGCCAGCAGTCAACGCCTCTCGTACGCGCGATTCATACAGCTTGAGCGGCTCATAGTAGGTGTCTTCGTACTCTTCGATCGCCTGGAAGCTCCAGCGGTCTGGGAGGACGTTGCGGCCCACGAGTTCGCGCGACAGCTCATCGGCAAGGTCCTGGTGCCCGGCCTTCGCGAGCAACTTGGCCGCGTCGCCCAACTCGAAGTCCGCCTTGCCGGTGAGTTGATGCCATGAGTAGAGATGGCCTCTGGCGCGCTCAACGCTCTCCAGTGCCTCGCTCAGCTTGCCCACGGCTTTCACGGTCGCCTCGTCGGGCTCGGGACTGCTGCCAGCGATCATGCGGCCTTACCTTCCCCTCTGACCTCTGATGATGCGCTCCTCCTCTCGATTGACGGCCCTGCCTGGGGCACCGGCCAGTGAGGCCGTGGCCGCCCGGGGAAGAGTCTGCCGCCGAAAGTCCGTCGGCTTGGAAGCCCTCCCCACGTGGCGGCGGCCTAGACTGCTGGGCTGGGTCAAGTCGATATGGACGGCAAGGGGTCTCATGAGTGACGGCGTCCCGCCTCAACGGCAGAGCCCGGAGCGTGACCAGCTCGCGGAACGAATGAGGACGGCGTCAGACATAGAGAAGGCGTCCATCCTTGTCGATCACCTGGCGGCGGCCACCGCCGGCCCTCCGTCGTCCTGGGTGGACGAGTTCGTCGCCCTGGTCGAAGAGTTCCGGCTCCCCGTGCCCCAGCTACGGCGGGCGGCTACCGACCTCGCGTGGCTGGCGCGAAAGAACGGCCAGGGCTACCTGGACGAGGCCGACCGGACGCGCGTGCTGGGGACGAGCAACACTCGCACCGCGCGACTCTGCCTGGTCTACATCGATGGCCAGCGGCTGCGCTTCGACTTCAAGTTCGCGCAGTTGCATCGACGCTGTGTCGACTGGCTGACCGAGTTCGATGATGACGCCCTCGTACGGAGCCTCGCGGCCTTCGCCGCACTCGGTTCCCGGTCCTCGAACGGGCTGAACATGTTCCGTCGTGCTGTCGACGCTCCCGACGCAGACGACAAGAGCAACCATGTATGCCTGACAGCCATCGGATTCGCCGATCATCTGCCAGAGCAGGCGCAGATGCTGTTGCGCCTCTCCGATGAGATGATGGCGCGCGGCCAAGAAAATGAGATCATCTATTACCGGCGGGCGATGGCATATCGAAAACTTGGCCAGTTCGATGACGGCCTCTATGAGATAGACCGGGCAATAGACGCCCTTGGCCCTGGCGACATCCTAGTTCATGAGCAGTTTGCACAAGAACGGCGAGCTATAACTCTGGCCCGTGACCTACAGAACCAGATTGAGCGCAACACTCAGGCTGTAGCGGCCACTATCACCGACCAGGTGGAAGAGAAGATCGCGGCAGCCTCGACCGAGCTTGAACAGCGACTCAACGAAGCATCGCTGAGGCTGGCCCAACGAATCGACGTGGCGCAGGAGATGGTGTCGTCCGGCCTGCTCAAGATGGTGGAGATACTCGGGCTCTTCGTCGCTCTCGTCGGCTTCATCGCCGGATCCGGGGCGGTTGTGATCAAAGCGCATGGTTTCCAGGAGCGGGCGCTCTCCATGAGCTTGGTGGTCGTCGGGGCTTTGGTCTTCTTCGGCCTCCTACGGCTCGTAACCACCGTGGGGCGGCGGCGGGTGCGCGCAGAGAGGTAGCCGCCCACCCCCTTGATATGCTGGCATCGAGTTCAACTTAGGTGGTTAACGTGAGCGAAGCGAACACTATCTACTATCCCCAGATTATTTGCCCTGAACGGACGATCGGGCAACGTACTTTTGATTTTTCTCGACAAGTTGCCGTAATGGCGATAATCAATCGCACTCCCGATTCGTTCCACGACCAGGGCCGCACCTTTGCCTTGGATAAGGCTCTGATCGCAGTTGAGAACGCGCTCGTCCACGAAGCTGACTGGCTAGACATCGGCGGTGTGCCGTTCGCTCCGGGCCCTCCGGTGAGTGTCGAAGAAGAGATCGACCGCGTGGTGCCTGTCATCGAGGGCGCCCGTTCCCGCACGGACGCCGTGATCTCCGTAGAGACCTATCGGCCGGAGGTTGCTCGCGCTGCCTTCGCCGCTGGTGCCGACGTCCTGAACAACACAAGCGGCCTCCACGACCCTGCCCTCGCCGATGTGGTCGCAGAGGCCGGCGCGGCTCTCATCATCACGCACAGCCTGGCCGACCCTCGAACCCCTTACCCTCGTCCGCAGTACGACGACGTGGTCACCGAGGTCGCCGAGTTCCTTCGCCAGCGGATCGCCCTGGCCGAGAAGCGCGGCGTTCCAGCGGACCGGATCATCATCGACCCCGGTCACGACCTGAACAAGAACACCTATCACTCACTCGAACTGACTCGCCGCCTCCCAGAGATCGCACAGATCGGCTACCCACTGCTCGTCGCGGTCTCAAACAAGGACTTCATCGGCGAGACCCTGAAACGAGACCAGCAAGACCGCATCGAGGGCACCATTGCAACCCTCGTCGTCTCCATCCTGAACGGCGCACGCATCGTGCGGGTTCACGACGTCACAGAGGCAAGGCAAGCGGTGAACATGGTCGAGAGCATCCTCGGCTGGCGTCCACCCGCCTACGTGCGCCACAACGTCGTCTAGCCCTGGGCCATGCGATACCGCAGGTAGAGGTAGTTCTCGTCCTGGATCGCGTGGCACAGCTCCATGCGCTGCATGTCGATGACCGGCCCGTCGAGAACGCGGGCCGCATCACCTGCGGTGATGACCGGACTCAGCGTCAGACACAGCTCATGCATCCAACCCGCGGCCGCAATCTGAGCGAGGACGACCGGGCCTCCCTCGCAGAGTTGGCGTTTGTAACCCTTGTCGGCCAGCTGCTGCAACGCCACGCCCATGTCTGTGGAGTCAGTACCGCACACCATGACCTCGGCGTGCTTCTCGGCTTCGCGCAGACGCTCGGCCGGTGCCGCGCCGCACGTAATGACGACCGGCGGCGTGGGCGCCTCGGTGAACAACGGCCCGTCGAAGTCAAGCCGCAGACTCCGCGACACAACCGCAAGCTTCGACGCGTGCGCCGGGTACGTCCCGTACTCCCGGACGGTCGTGGCCCCCATGATCACAACGTCAGCCAACGTCCTGAGCTGCTGCATGAGGGCCCAGTCCCCCGCGTACCCGAGTGCGCTGGTGCTCCCTTGGTACTGGATCCCCCCGTCCAGCGACGCGATCATGTTCGCCCGTAGCCACGGTGTCGTCTCCGGATAGGCGTACTGCTCAAGCATCGCGCTCACGTCCATCTCAGCACTGTAGAGGCTGCCGTCTCCCTACCTCTGCCTCGGACCATGTGATGATCAAAGCCGTCCGTCCGGTGCCGCCGCTCATGGGAGGCATGCCATGCCGCTGATTTCGATCATTACCGCCGTGCGCGCGCCGGTACCTGACTACCTGCGGGAAGCCGCTGCCAGCGTCGCAGCCCAACGCCTCCCACCAGGCTGGGACCTTGAATGGCTCGTCCAAGAGGACGGGGACACCCCAGCGGCCCGCGAACTATGTCCGGGTGCGCTCTATGAAGCAAACGGCGCCCAGCTCGGCACCGGAACGACCCGAAACTTCGCGCTCAGCCGGGCACGCGGCGACCTGGTCGCGGTGCTCGACTATGACGACGTCCTTCTTCCCAATGGCCTGGCAACGCTCATCCCCGCCTTCGACGAGCATCCCGGCATCGGCTGGACGATCGGTCAGGCAGACGACTTGATCGACGGACGCCGCGTGCCCTACCCCTTGGCCTACCCGTGCGGCATGGTCCCTGCGGGAACGATCGGCCGTCTGTACGAGGAGACGGGCCTATGCCAAGCGGCCTGCGCCGGCCTCGTAGCCCCCACGAATCTGATCCGCGCCTTCGGGGGCTGGGGCGCCCTCCCTCGCGCGCAAGACGTAGCCCTCTTCATCGCACTCAGCGAAGTCTTCGACGGCTACCAGGAACCCTCCGTGACCTGGCTCTACCGCAAACACCCAGACCAGAGCACCCACCCCACAAAGCCCGACACATGGGGCAAGCAACAAGACCGCTTCATCCGCGACCGCCTGAACGCCATCCGCGGCGGCAACCTGCTCACTCCAGCCGCAGACTGCACTCTCCTCCGGAGGTAGCTGACCTTCCGCTTTTCAGCTATAGCAACACCCCTGCCGCGCGAGCATCGACCCAGGTTGACCGGCTGTCGGCGTGCGTCCGGGGCTGAGGCTGGTGGCTGCCGTTGCTGTCACTCTCGGGGCCCTGACCTCGCCTCTCAATCGCCGTACGGGACCGTGGTGACTTGGGCGGTGGCGCTGGGCGCGGGGTACATCATCCATCCTCCACAGAGTTGAGGGCGGCTGCGTAGCCGATCTCCATCGCTTCTCGAAGCATGTGCAGGACCTCGGATGGCGCGTACAGAAGGCCGCTGTCTGACATGAGGTTGGCTGCAGCTTCGCCGGCTGCACGCTCGTGGTTACTGCCGCCTACCTCGATCGCCCAGAGGCCGCTGATCCTCTGGACGCAGTCGTCAAGCTCCTCGCTCGATACTTCAGCCATCAGTCAAGTATCCGGGTGAACGTGGCGCTCGGACACCCGCATGCCTCGCCTCGCGGGGTCCAGGGGGCAGCCGCAGTCCCCGCATCGAACTAGCTCAACCATCTGTTTACAAGCGAGATCAAGACCGTCCAGCAGTGTCCCCACCAGTCCTCTGACCAGCGCCGCAACCATCTGGACATCCACACCCGTCCAAGATCATCCGACCTCGTTGTTAGCACCGCCGTTAGCACCCACACCCGTCCCGGAGGGTGCGCCCGCGCGAACGGCGAGACGGCGTGACAGACCGATTCGCGCGGGCGTACCCTCCGGCCCGCGGGGGGCTGGGGGCCGCGAGGCCCCCGCTTCACACTCCCCCGACCATCTCTTCAAAATATTCACCATATGGCGAACACCATGCAAGGTAATTCACTTGCAGTTCATGTATTTCTCCAGCCCATCTCCTCGAAAATCGCCAATCCTACCATGTATTTACTCTAATGTTGGAAGAAATTTGGCATATGATACATCTATTTAGTTGTACTTTGTGTTAACTAAAGATGGCGGCTGCCGGTTAGCCGATACTCTAGTGCGTACAGTATTTATCGATCGTCCCAATGAGTGTGATTTGAGGGGAATATCACACACATGATCGACTTTCTTTTCTCGGCCCTTCTGGTGGCGGCCACAGCTGCCCTTTCATTGATCACGTGGCTCTTGTATGGGGCTGCAAAGTATGGGAATGAAATAGAAAAGGAAAGAGCGGATCTGGCCCGGATAGCCGTAATTTGGGCGGAGTGCCAAAATAATCCCGGCGGGATGTATGGTGAGATAATCGTAAAGAACAACGGCCCTCTAGATTTCGAAGACATCATCGTAAAATTGATTTTAAGTGACGGCAAATCTTGTCCGCCAATCCTATTTGAAAAGTCTCCAGACAATTGGGATGTGGAGACATACATAAAAAAGCTCGACCGAGGTCAGTTGGAGAGGTTGAAGGTCCGCAAGGGAACTCGGGTCGACGACAGCGTAACGCTTAAATTCACTTGCATCGATCCTCAACACAAGTTCGGCAAAAGTCATGGGAATGTATGGACTTCAATTACTCCGTGCGACCTCACGCCGCTGAGTAAGCGCAGGCTGAGTACTAAGCCCAGACGGACATGATCAGTCGGAGTCAGGGGCAGCGAACAGTTCGGGAGTTGCGAGAAGTTAGAACCGTTCAGCCATGCTCCGCTCTGTCTAGGCGGGTGCACGACGCGGTGCGGCGGGACCGGACGGGACAGGCCGCATGCCCGGCGCGCCGGGGCGGGCGGGCCGCCGGCGGCCGCGTAGCGGGCGCCCTTGAAGACGTAGAGAAAGTTCTCATCCGGCGGGGACAGGCCTCGAAGACGTAGAGAAAGTTCTCATCCGGCGGGGACAGGCCTCGATGATCTTGGTTTCTGGGTGTGCGTCGGCCCCTGGGTTGCTGGTCACGGGCCTATGGCAGCAACTCAGGGGCCGTGTGGTGGTTGCGGGTCAGGTTGGCGTGTTGGACGTCGGAGTCCACAGCGGTGAGGGCGGTGTGGTTAACTCTGGTGCTGTGGCCGCGGCTGGGCGTTCGTGATCTCTTCGCGTAGCTGGTGGATGTCCGGGGCGGAGAGTAGGCGGTCGCCGGTTGGGTGGGGGATCATGGCCCACCACTCCCCCGTCGCCTCGCCGTACCAGGCTTTGACGCCGGGGAACATCGCGGCCAGGACCTGAGCGGCTCGCCTGGTCTCAGCGGTGCCGCTCATGGCGTAGAGCCTTCCGGGGGCTCGGCAGGTTGAGGCGGCTCCAGAGAATGTGCTCGACCTCGGTGACCGCCTGGTCCAAGTCAGCGCACGGGATGGGTTGGGCGCTGCTGCGGGTGAGGTAGACCCATCGTCCGAAGTGGGTGGCGGTGAGTTCCTCGGTGGCCGGCACGTGCTTGGTCGGGCCGACGCGCAGGACTGCCGGAGAGACGTGGAAACGTCGCTTTGTGTGCCATCCCTGGGCGGCGAGGGCCTCGGCGAGGCGGTCAAGGTGCCACATGGCCATGCGGTCCTGGCGGTCCCTGGTGCCGAATCAGCGGACAAAGCGGCGAGCGCGGCGTCCCCATAGGCGCAGCGTTAGGGCGGATTCATCGATCATTGTCGTCCGCCTCGGTGAGGGCGAGGACACGTCGGATGGAGTCCGCGGCACGTTCGGTGTCCCAGAGCGGGCATAGCGGCTCCAGCTCGGGCTCGGACTTGCGGGTCGGCCCGGACCAGACCCAGTGCCACCACAGGGCCTGGTCGGTGTCGTGTGGGTGGCAACGCACTTCTTGGCGTAGGCCGGGGCTCAGCGCCTGTCCCAGAGGGTTGTCGGGGGCAGGCTCTCCGGCTGGGTTGCTGGCCATGACGGCGCCGTGGCCCCAGGGCTTCGCCACTAGACCGCGTTGGTCTAAGGCGGCGATGAGGGCTAGGGCGGCGTCTCGCCACTCGCGTTGGGTGCCTGGTGGGCGGGAGTTTGTGTCTGTTGCGCCTCGTCCTGGGGCGTCTGGAGGAACGGACATTTGAGTTCCTTCGGGGATCTCCGGGGGCGGCGCCAGCGACGCTTCCAATCTGTCCGCGTGCGCTCCGCCCCCGGAGAGGTTGCCTCTACTGGGTGGGGGTGATCGTCTGCTCGTTGCGGAGGACGAACCTGTCGCCGCGCAAGACGATCTCGGCCGTCTCGACGGGCAGTGATCCGGCGAGGTGGGTGCGCTGGATATGGAAGACGGGCACACCCGCGCTGATCCTGAGGCGGTGCGCCTCCTCGGGGGTGGGCATCCGTGTCCGGATGTCCTCCTGGACGTCGGTGACGTTGATCCCGATTGATGCGAAGCGTGTGATGACGTCGGGCTGTCCGCGCTCACCGCTGGCCGGCGTCTCGATGTCGGTACCGCCGGTCAGCGCCAGGGGTTCCCACTGGGTGCTGATCATGACCGTCTCGTCGTCGTGGTGCCATGTGTAGACGGCTTCGCTGACCCGGTCGCCCGGTTCGATTGCCAAACGCTCGGCGATGCCGGGGTCCACCTGGACCTGGCGGCGCTCGGCCTGGACGTGGAAGGCGTAGTTGCCCTCTGCCTCTTCTATGAGGTTCGCGGGACGGCCCTGGCCGTAACGTCCGGCGCCGTAGCGCAGCAGCTCCCGCGTGACCTGGACGAACACGCCCTTGCCCTGCTGGGAGTAGACCAGCCCCTCCTTCTCAAGCTGCGCTATCGCGGCCTTGGCCGTGGTCGTGGAGATGTCGAACTCCTCGCGCAGCTCGCGCTGACTGGGCAGTAGGTCGCCCGGCTCGTACACGGCCTTGTTAATGCGGTCCCGCAGGACATCCGCCACCCGCGCGTACGCGGGCTGTGTGATCGCCATCACAGCTCCTTCCTTCACGCTCATAGTAGACCATGCGCACTTAGCGGGTTAACGTACTAAGTGTATCAACCGAGCGACCAAGGAGTCACGATGCGCAACATTCCGGTGGACGTGTCGGCGCTGACGTTCGTGTGCGTCTCCCCGCCTCGTCCGAAAGTGGTCGACCAGGACACGGGCGAGGTGAAGACCGACCGCAACGGACAGACGGTCTTCACGGTGGGGTTGTCGGCTGCCGACGCGACGGGGCGGGTGGACCTGCTCAACGTGGCGGTGACCGGTGACCAGTCGGTGACGATCGGGGAGGTCGTGACGCCGGTCGGGCTGGTCGCCTTCCCGTGGGAGGCGGTTCTCGGCGGTGAGAAGCGGTGGGGTGTGGCCTACCGCGCCGAACGCATCGTCCCCGTCTCCTCGGGGTCGCCTGCGGCGGACGTGGCCTGAACGGGGCCGCCGTCATGACTGACTCGCTTCAGGTACTCGGAGTCCTGGCCGCTGCGGCGGTCGGGCTCTGGGCCTGGCGCCGGTATCACCCGGTGTCGTTCTGGTACGGCGTCGGCTTTCCGGCCCGTGCGGTGCTGGTGTACCTGACGTGGCATCACGTCGCGTCCGGGTGCAAGCTGACCCGCAACCGGCGCCGGTTCCGCCTCACTCTCGATGCTCTGCCGGTGGTCGGCCCGGCGGCTCGCAACGCCGCGACAGTGGTGGAGCACAAGCGGCGGGTGCGGCGGGTCGACGTCGAGTGCGCTCCCCGCCTCGGTCTCCTGCGGCCTACCCGGCTCGGGTGGCACATGCGGCTGCGCCTGCACGACGGGCAAGTCCCTGACGACTACCAGAGGGCGGCTGAGGGGATCGCGCATGCCTGGCGCGTCCACTCGGTTCGCGTGGTCGACGTCCGGCCCGGCTTCGTCACGCTCTGGGCCACCATGCGTGACCCGCTGGTGGAGGTGGTCACCGAGCCGGAAACCGGCGAGCTGTTGACCGTGCGTCCCGGCAAGCTGGAGAACGGACGTGACTGGGTGATCGACTTCCGCACCGTGCCGCACTGGCTCAACGCCGGCGCCACGCAGTCGGGCAAGTCCAACCTCGCGAACGCGCTCATCAAGGGCCTCGCGCCGCAACCGGTCGCCCTGGTCGGCTTCGACCTCAAGGGCGGGGTCGAGTTCACGCCCTACGCGCCTCGGCTCTCGGCGCTGGCCACGACCCGCAAAGAGTCCGTCGACCTGCTCGCCGATCTTGTCGGCGAGGTGGAAGACCGCATGGCGCTCTGCCGAGAGCACGGGGCCCGAAACGTCTGGACATTGCCCGAAGCGCTGCGGCCGATGCCCATCGTGGTCCTAGTGGACGAGGTCGCCGAACTGTTCCTGATGGCCGACAAGTCCGAGAAGGAGGAGGTGTCCAAGACCGCTACCGCGCTGCTGCGGGTCGCGCAGCTCGGGCGGGCCTTCGCGGTCTACCTCGTCGTCTGCGGGCAGAGGATCGGCTCGGACCTCGGGCCCGGTGTCACCGCCCTACGGGCTCAGCTCTCCGGGCGGGTATGCCACCGCGTCAACGATCCAGAGACGGCGAACATGACGCTCGGCGACCTCGACCCGGCCGCGCTGGATGCCGCCCGCGCCATCCCCGCCGAGACTCCGGGCGTGTGCATCGTCGCCGGTCAAGACGGCACCTGGCATCGCGCCCGGTCGGTCTACGTCCCGGAAGACGTCGCCGAACAAGCGGCGCGTGATCACGCTGACCTGACTCCGGCCTGGGACGCGCTGATCGGCTCCGCCCCGACTGCTGCCCGTCCCGACTGGCCAGAGGCCGCGTAACCGCCCCGCTCTCGCGGCTCAACAGACCGACTTAAAGCCCCTACTCGCCGCAACCCGCGCGCCCTATCGGAGGATCCCGTGTCCGTTCGTGTCCTCGTCCTTCGTCCTCGTCCTCGGCTGGTTCCCGTCCCGTCCTCGTCGTCCCGCTCGTCCGCCGTCCCGTCCTCGCCGGTGCGGGTCGGGTGGGACGAGTTGCGGGGCCTGGACCTGGCGGTCTGTGACGCCTGCGCCGAGTCGTTCGCCTCGTCCCGGTCCGGCGAGGTCGACGACTGGGCCGAAACGCACGGATGCGATGTCGAGCTGGCCGCGCTGCTCGCGCTCGTCACCTCCAGGCGGGCCGCATGAGTCGGCGCGTGCTCGGCGCGGTAACCGACTCCGGGCCGGTCGTCGTACTAGCCGGGATCGCGGCGGCGGGGTCGTTCACTCACATCCGCGACACGGCAACCGAGCACGGGCAAGGCGGCTGGATGGCTTGGGCCATCGCTGTCTGCATCGACCTGACGTGCGTGATGGCGGCCGGTGAACGCCAGCGAGACAAGCGCACCGAACGGGAAACCGGGCGGCTGTCGTGGCCGACCGTCGTCCTGGTCGGCGGTGTCCTGCTGTCGCTGGCCGCCAACCTCGCTCAGGCTGATCCCTCGGTGTGGGGGTGGATCACCGCTGGCACTCCAGCGGGCGCCTTCCTTGTCGCGGTCTCGATGCTGGAACGTCGAAAGGCCGGCCCACCGGTAGGGGCTGCCGACTTCCCCGCCTCGGATGTCCTGGTCGTCCCGGACTCCTTCGGCCGTCTGTCCTCGTCCTCGTCCGGCTCGTCGGTCGTCCCGTCCTCGTCCCCGCCGTCGTCCTCGTCGCCGTGGGTCGTCTGGGGGGCCGACCGCCCCGAGGTCGCCGCTGCCCAAACCGCCCCCGACCGGACCCGCGGCGGTGGCGAGGACGCCGGGGACGGTCAGACCTCCATCCCCGTCCCCGCCAGCGAGTCCGCTGTGCCGTCGTCCTCCCCGTCCGCCTCGTCATCGGGGGCGGCGGGGCCGCTGGTCGACTTCGCGCGCCGCGTCGCCACCGAGCACCAAAGCCGGCACGGGCGCCCGATCACCCGTGACGCGCTGCGCGCCCGGCTCGGCATCTCCAACCAGCTCGCATCCGACCTGCTTCGTCAGATCCGCACCCAAGAAACCGCATCCGTCTCCTGACCCACTGGAGGAACCTGCGATGACCACCCCTACCGACTCGACCGGCCGCCCGTTCCCGCTCGTGCCCGGTGACCTGTTCGCCCGGCACCAGACCATCGCTGGCCTGCGCGCGCTGGCCGACTTCCTGGAGGCCAACCCGGCCGTACCGGTCAAGGAGTACGGCGCGCACTACAGCGTTCACACCCGCGTCGGAGACGACGCCGCGGCCGCCGCGCTGGTCGACCAGGTCGCCGCGTTCCTGGGCGCCAAGGTCACCGACGACCGCCCGACCGGCGGCCACTACACCGCCGAAAAGACCTTCGGCCGCATCGCCTACCGGATCGTCCACATCCCCGCCCGGCAGATGGCCGAGCACTACGCCCACATGAGCTACCGCGACAACATCCGCCTCGACCTCGACCAGGACGACGAGGGGCGGGCGGCCTGATGACCGCCGACCAGCGCCCGGCGCCCTCCTGCCTGCTCGCGCCGTTCGCCCGGCTGGTCGTCGGGTGGGTGTGCGGGACCTGCGGCGGGGGCGGGGTCGCCTCCGACGGGTCCACCTGCCCCGACTGCAACGGCCACGGCCACACCTGACAGGAGATCACCCGATGTTCTTCCGCCGCTGCGCCTTCATCGCCTTCTGGCTGGTGCTGGGCCTCTTCGTGATCCGCCAACCCGAAAACGCCGCACAGGCCGTCCGCGCCCTCATCCAGGGCCTGGCCCTGCTCGCCGACGCGCTATCGCGCTTCGTATCGGCGTTCTGAGTCCGCCCCCGGCGCGGCCACAAGCCGCCAAGCAAGAGAACCGCGCCGGGGGCCCTCCCCACTACCCGCACAACGGATAGGGAGATCCGTCCATCGTGCCGCAATCCGCTCCCCATGTCTCCGAGGTCGCAGCACGGGACATGGCCGAACGCTTCAACCGCCGCGACTTCCGCCGATGGGCGGCCCGTGCCCACGCCACGGGCGGCTGCTCGCAACCGATCCATATCCGCGGCAGTGTCGAATACCGCGACTCGCTCACGGGTGCCCTGCTGCATCGGTACTCGACCGCCCAAGAGCCGAACGGCTCGCTTCGAGTGGCGTGCAAGACCCGGCGGGCGTCGCGCTGCCCGTCCTGCGCCGAGACCTACCGCGCGGATACCTATCAGCTCGTCCGGGCGGGCCTCGTCGGCGGCAAGGGCGTTCCCGCCTCGGTCATGTCACATCCGACCGCCTTCGTGACGCTGACCGCGCCCTCATTCGGTGCGGTGCACTCCCACCGGCGAAAGGCCAGCGGGGCCGTCGCTCCCTGCCATCCTCGACGGGACGGGGGGACGTGTCAGCACGGGCGGCCGGTCTCCTGCACCGTCCGGCACAGTGCCGATGACCCTCGCCTGGGGCAACCCATCTGCTCGGACTGCTTCGACTACTCCGGCGCGGTGCTGTGGAACGCGCACGCTCCCGAATTGTGGCGGCGCTTCACGATGGCCTTCCGCCGCTACGTCGCTCGCTCGGCGGGCCTGCGGGTCGCCGACCTACGGGAGGTGCTCACCGTCTCTTTCGCCAAGGTCGCCGAATACCAACGGCGCGGCCTGGTCCACTTCCACGCCGTCATCCGCCTCGACGGACCCGGCGGCCCCGACGCCTCCCCGCCCGCATGGGCTACTCACGAGCTTCTCAACGCTGCGGTCGACCATGCGGCGGGCGCGGTGAAGGTCTGCACTCCTGCGGCGGGCAACGTCCCAGCCAAGACGCTGAGGTGGGGCTCTCAGGTCGACGTGCGCGCTATTTCCAGCACAGGAGAGCTTACAGATACGGCCGTGGCTGGCTACATCGCCAAATACGCAACCAAAGCCGCCGAGTGCACGGGCACTCTCGACCGGCGCATACGGGCGACCGATGAACTGGACGACTTGCCCGTGAGCGCGCACGCTCGCCGGCTAATCGCCGAGTGCCTTGCCCTCGCGCAGATAGAAGACTTCGCGGGGTTCCGGCTCGCCGAGTGGGCACACATGCTCGGCTTCCGCGGCCACTTCTCCACCAAGTCTCGCCGCTACTCGGTGACGCTCGGTCGGCTGCGCGCCGAGAGGGCCGCACACAACGAGCGAGAACATCAGATCACCACTGGACGGCTGCCCTTTGAAGACGACGAAGTCCTCGTCGTCGCCGACTGGCGATACGTCGGGCAAGGGCTCACCCCTGGTGAGCTGCTGCTGACCGCTGCACTGACCGGCAAGAGATTGCCGCCGCTGCATGCGTCGCCCTGACACCCGGTTGGGTCGCCCATTCCTATCCGGTCTCGTGTCTGGAGGCGCTGCCATGTCAGAACTCGTCCTCACGGTCGACGAAGCGGCCGAACGGCTCCGCGTGAGTCGCTGGACGCTCTACAACCTCATCCGCTCCAACCAACTCCGCACGGTGAAAATCGGCCGTCGCCGACTCGTACCCGTCGCAGCCCTCGGCGAGTACCTCGACCAACTCACGGAAGAAGCTGCCTGATGTCCTCAACCGCCCTCACCACTCCGGAGGAACCGGAAGACGGCAAGAAGCGCAAGAACTCCAAGCGCGGCCGAGCTAACGGGGAAGGATCGATCTACCCATATCGGAACGGCTATGCCGCTTACGCGTGGGTGACCACCCCGGCCGGTAAGCGCCAGCGCAAATACGTCTACGGCAAGACGCGCGAAATCGTCCACGAGAAGTACGTCAAGCTCCTCGGATCGGCAAGGCAGGGGCCGGTCGCTACCGCCTCCCCGACCCTGGCGAGCTACCTGACGTACTGGCTCCGCGAGGTGGTTGATCCGAACCTGGCGCCCGCAACCGCCGCGAACTACGACATGTTCGTCCGGCTCTACATCGTCCCTGAGCTGGGCAAGAAGCGGCTCGACAAACTCAGCGTGCAGGACGTCAGGACCTGGCTTAACGGGTTGCGTGACCGCTGCCAGTGCTGCGCCCAGGGCAAGGACGAGCGGCGGTGCTGCGCCGTCGGCGAGTGCTGCGAGCAGTACGCCTCGGACCGCACCGTCCGGGACGCTTGGACGGTGCTTCGAGCGGCCCTGAACAACGCCGTCCGAGAGGAGATCCTCCCGCGCAACGTGGCGGCCCTCCTGCGCGTCCCCAAGCCTCGACGGCGCAAGGTCAAGCCCTGGACGGTGGACGAGGCGCGCAAGTTCCTGGAAGCGGCGAGACAGCGCCGGGACCCGCTCTATCCCGCGTACGTGATGATCCTCGTACTGGGCCTGCGGCGCGGAGAGATGCTCGGGCTCCGCTGGGATGACGTCGACCTGGACAAGGCGGAGTTGACGGTCGGCTGGCAGATCCAGCGCATCCGGGGCCGGCTACTGCACCGCGAGACCAAGACCGAATCCTCCGACGCAGTCCTCCCCCTGCCGGACATCTGCGCTACCGCCCTCGCCGAACGTGACAAGGAACAAGCAGTGGCCCGCAAGGCGGCCGGGCACGAGTGGACCGATCTCGGCATGGTCTTCACCACCCGCACGGGGCAACCGATTGAGCCTCGGAACTTCAACCGAAGCTTCACCACGGCTTGCCGCAAGGCGGGCGTGCGGCTGATTCCCGTGCACGCCACTCGCAAGACGTGCGCCTCGCTCCTGGTCGCCATGGACGTACATCCCCGCGTGGCGATGCAGATCCTCCGGCACAGCCAGATCTCGGTCACGATGAACGTTTACAGCGAAGTGTCATCGGACGCGACGCGCAAGGCGCTCAAGCGGCTGGGCAAGAGTCTCGACTCCCCGCGTGAGGGGTCGTAGCTGTACTTCGCTGCTGTACGGGCGCAAAAAAGGCCGGTTTCTCTACGGAGAACCGGCCTTTGACCTGGGTGGAGCTGAGGGGATTTGAACCCCTGACCCCCTCGATGCGAACGAGGTGCGCTACCGGACTGCGCCACAGCCCCGAGGACTCCGTAAGGTTAGCAAACATCGGGGGGTGCTCGCGCACCGGTTATTCGCCGACGGCTCGGCGGTCGTCGGCGTACTGGTCGAAGACCTCGTCGGGGGTGACGAGTTCGATGACCTCGGCGGGTTCGGCGGTCTCGGCGGCGCGGCGGGCCTGCAGGGCGCGGGCGCGGGCCTGGGCGGCGGCGCGGCGGCGGGCGGCGTCCATGCCGACGGCGACGCGGAGGAGCGCCAGGTGGCCGGCCAGGAGCAGGACCGGGGGCGCGATGATCCACCAGGGCGCGACGCCGGCGGCGGTGATCGCGACGGAGGTGAACAGGAGCGCGGCGAGGCCGGCGGTGCGGCGGCGGCGCCGGGCGATGACGGTGGCCCGGCGCACCGGGCGGCGCGGCGCCGGGGTCTCCTCGTCCGGGAGGGTTTCCTCCTCGTCGTCGGCGACGGGCTCGTCAGGGCGTTTGTGGAGAAGGCGGGAGATCCCCGTCGTCTCGGTGTCGCGGCGCAGCCACATGGGGACCAGGACGACGGCCCAGACGGCGACGATCGCGAGGTAGAGGACGGCGCTGCTCATCGGCCCCACCGCCCCAGGGCACGCTCGGCAGGCGGGCCGACTTTCGGCGCGCGAACGTGCAATGGGAGCAGGGTCACGCCCCGCACGGTACGAGGGGCTGTCAGAGGTTGACGAGCATAAGGGGCGGTGTGTCGCGAGATCGATCTCGCCGTTACTCTCCGTTTGCCGGGACTTCTCGAACGGAGGATTCTTACGGCGGGAAAGTCATGGGCGGCTCAGGTGCGCCGGGGAAATGCCTGTTTCCGGTCCGCCAGCCAGCGGGCGCGCAGGCCACCGGGCACGTCCTCGACGGTGAGGGCGTAGCAGATGTGATCGCGCCAGGCGCCGTCGATGTGCAGATGGCGGCGCCGAATTCCCTCTTCGCGGAAACCGAGTTTTTCGACGACCCGGCGGCTGGCGGTGTTCTCCGGACGGATATTCGCCTCGAGGCGGTGCAGGCCGACGGTGAAGAAACAGTGGTCGACGGCGAGGGCCACGGCGGTCGGAATGACGCCGCGTCCGGCGACGCGCTTGTCGACCCAGTAGCCGATCTGCGCGGACCGCGCCGAGCCCCAGACGATCGCGCCGACGGTGAGCTGGCCGGCGAACTCGTCCTCGTGGGTGACGACCCAGGGGAGGGCGAGGCCGTGGCGGGCCTCGCGGCGCATGGTGTGGACCATGCTGATGTACGGGCCGAGGCCGCTGCGGAACAGCGGCGTCTCGGGGTTGGTGGGCTCCCACGGGCGGAGCCAGTCGGCGTTGCGGACCCGCAGCTCACGCCAGACGGCGGCGTCGCGGTGCCGCAGCGGGCGCAGCCCGACAGGGCCCTCGGTCAGGGTGACCGGCCATCCCCGCAAACGTTCCACGGTTCCATGATTCCCTGGTCGGATGTCTGAACGCCATCAATTGTCGCCGAGAAATCGGGCACGCGGGGCGTTCGGGCACGGCCGTCACACGCGTCGGCCCTGTTTCATCACCCAGGCGATCTTCAGGTCGTCGTCCAGGACGGCCAGGTCCGCGTCCTTGCCGGGCTCCAGGGAGCCGACGCGGGAGTCGATGCCGAGCGCGCGCGCCGGGGTGAGGGACGCGGCCTCCGCGGCGCGCTCGATCGGCAGGCCGACGTCGATGACGGCGCGGCGGAACGCGTCCGCCATGGTGATCGTGCTGCCCGCGATGGACGTCCCGCCCGCGAGGGTGGCGCGGCCGTCGCGGACCTCGACGTCCATCACGCCGAGGCGGTAGTCGCCGTCGCCCATCCCGGCGGCCGCCATCGCGTCGGTGATGAGCGCGACGCGGGGCGTGGCGGCGAAGGCGAGGCGGGCCACGGCGGGCTCCACGTGGACGCCGTCGTTGATCAGCTCGACGGTGACCCGGGGGTCGTTCAGGGCGGCGGCGACCGGGCCGCCCTCCCGGTGGTGCAGCGGGCGCATCGCGTTGAACAGGTGCGTGGCCACGCGGGCGCCCGCGTCGAAAGCGGCCCTGGCGGCCCGGCCGGTGCCGTCGGTGTGGCCGACGGCCGCGATCACGCCCGCGTCCACCGCCTCCCGGACGAGGTCGAGGGCGCCCGGCAGCTCGGGCGCGAGTGTGATCATGCGGACGTGCCCGCGGCCGAGGCGGACGAGCCGGCGGAACTCGGCGGGGTCCGGGTCGCGCAGCAGGGCCGGGTCGTGCGCGCCGCAGCGCGAGCGGGCCAGGTAGGGGCCCTCCAGGTGGACGCCCGCGAGCACGCCGTCGGCGGCGAGGTCGGCCAGGCCCGCGACGGCGCGGGCCAGTTCCTCCTGGTCGCCGGTGACGAGGCTCGCCATCGTGGTGGTGGTGCCGTGCGCGAGGTGGAAGGAGGCTGCCCGGCGGGCGTCCTCCGGGTCTCCGAGCTGGTAGGAGGCGCCCGCGCCGCCGTGGACGTGCATGTCCACGAAGCCGGGCACGACGTACCGCCCGTCGAGGTCGATCACTTCACCGGCGACAGGGGCGCCGGAGACGGTGCCGCCGGAGATGTGGAGGGCGCCGTCGCGGACGCCGTCCGGCAGGACGATCCGCGCGTTGGTCAAGGTGACGGCGCGGTCGTCGTCCGGCTTCGCCATGGGCCCCCCAATGCGCACATATGATCGATACTGATTGTTCCACGGCCCCAACGCTCAGGTAAGCACGGCCGGCATCCCCGTCCGCCCGCCGGGAAAGGGGCCCGGTGTGACCCGGCACGAGCGCTGGAACGTGCTGCTCGAACTGCTCGCGGACGCGGGCCGGCCGTCGGTCGAGGAGGCGTCCGAGCCGGAGCCGGCCGCCTTCGCCGAGGCCGGCGTCCGCGTCATGCGCGCCTAGCCCGGCGGGCGGGGGTGGTCGCCGCCGTTGATCTGGTCGACCGCGTGGGGCAGGACCCGGGCCAGGACGGTCATGCCGTCACGGACGCCGCCGGTCGAGCCGGGGAGGTTCACGATGAGGGTGCGGCCCGCGATTCCGGCGAGGCCGCGCGACAGGATCGCGGCGGGGACCTTGTCGCGGCCCTCCAGGCGGATGGCCTCGGCGATGCCCGGGACCTCCCGCTCGATGACCGTCCGGGTCATCTCGGGGGTCTGGTCGGTCGGGGTGAGGCCGGTCCCGCCGGTCGTGACGACGACGTCGTAGCCCGCGGCGACGGCGTCGCGCAGGACGCCGGTGACCGGTTCGCCGTCCGGGACGACGACCGGGCCGTCCACCTGGCAGCCGAGGTCCTCCAGCATCTCGACCAGCACCGGGCCGGACCTGTCCTCGTAGACGCCCGCCGCGGCGCGGTTGGAGACGGTGACCGCCATCGCCCTGATCATCGGCGCCATACCCCGGTCTTGCCGCCGGTCTTCTCCTCGACGCGGACGTCGGTGATGACGGCGGCGGGGTCGACGGCCTTCACCATGTCGACCAGCGCGAGCGCGGCGACGGTGACGGAGGTGAGCGCCTCCATCTCGACGCCGGTGCGGTCGGCGGTGCGGGTGACCGCGGTGATCGCGACGCCCTCGTCGCGGACGTCGAGGTCGACGGTGACGCCGTGCAGCGCGATCGGGTGGCACAGCGGGACGAGGTCGGGCACCCGCTTCGCGCCCATGATCCCGGCGATGCGGGCGACGGACACGGCGTCGCCCTTGGGGATGTCGCCGGAGCGCAGGAGGGCGACGCATTCGGGCGACAGCCGGACGAACCCCGTCGCGGTCGCCGTGCGGGTCGAGACGTCCTTCGACGACACGTCGACCATGCGGGCCGATCCCTTGTCGTCCAGGTGGGTGAACTCCGAACCCATGGCGCTCATGACGGCAACCTCATGACCTCGACGTGCGAACCGGCGGGGAGGGCTTCGACGTCCTCGGGAATCTCGATGAGGGCGTTCGCGGACGACAGGGAGCCGAGCTGGTGCGAGCCCTGCACGTCGGCCGCCGTGACGGTGTGGAAGCCCCGGGTGGACGACAGCCTGCCCCGGAGGAAGTGGCGGAGCCCCGCGGGCGACTTGACGTCCTCGGCGAGGACGGCGCTCACGGTGGGAAGCGGTTCGGGCGGCAGCCCCTGCATGGCGCGTAGGGCGGGACGCACGAAAACCTGGAACGACACGTACGCGCTTACAGGGTTGCCAGGGAGAGTGAAGACTGGAGTGCCTTCCAGGAGGCCGAACCCCTGGGGCTTGCCGGGACGCATCCGCACCTTGTGGAAGCCCACCGTCCCGGTGCCGGTGAGCACTTCCTTGACGACGTCCTTGGTGCCCATGGAGACGCCCCCGGTGGTGACGATGGCGTCGGCCCGGACGAGCTGGTCGTGGAGCATCTCCAGGACCTTGGCGGGTTCGTCCTGCACGGTGGTCTGCCGGTAGCCCACCCCGCCCGCCTCGACCACGGCGGCGGTGAGCATGAAGCTGTTGGACTCCCAGATCTGGCCGGGCGCCAGGGGCGTGCCGGGCTCGCGCAGCTCGTCGCCCGTGGAGACGACCACGATGCGCGGCTTCGGGCGGACCGTCACCCGGGACCGTCCGACCGCCGCGAGCATGCCGATCTGCGGGGCGGAGAGCCGGGTGCCGGCCTCGGCGACGACCTGGCCTGCGAGGACGTCCTCCCCCGCCCGGCGGATGTAGTTGCCCGGCGGGGCCGCGCGCGAGATCCGGACGGTGGCGTTGCCGCCGTCCGTCCACTCGACGGGGATGACGGCGTCCGCGCCCGCCGGCAGGGGCGCGCCCGTCATGATCCGGGCGGTCAGGCCGGGCCGGATCGCCGCCACGCCGGAGTCGCCCGCGACGATGTCGCCGACGACGGGCAGCACGACGGGTTCGGTCTCGGTGGCCGCCGCGATGTCGGCCGCGACGACGGCGTAGCCGTCCATCGCGGAGTTGTCGAACGGCGGCAGCGGCACCGGCGCGGTCACCGGCTCGGCGAGCACCGTGCCCTGCGCCTCCAGCAGCGCCAGGTCCAGCGGCGGCAGCGCCGAGACGCTGCCGAGGATCTCCGTCAGATGCTCGTCGACCGTTCTCATGCCCACGGCCCCAGTCTGACGTGCCGTCACGAATCCGCGGCGTCGCCCACGCCGTCCTGGGTGCGGACGAACTCGCGCAGCCACGGGACGAACTCCGGCGCCAGATCGGGCCGTTCCGCCGCGAACTGGACGACCGTCCGCAGGTACTCCAGCTTGTTGCCGGTGTCGTAGCGGCGGCCCCGGAACTTGACCCCGTAGACGCCGCCGCCCTGGTCGGCGGGCATGTCGGCGAGGGTGCGCAGCGCGTCGGTCAGCTGGATCTCGCCGCCGCGGCCGGGCGGGGTCTTCTCCAGGACGTCGAACACCGCCGGGTCGCAGACGTAGCGGCCGATGATGATCCAGTTGCTGGGGGCCTCCTCGGCGGCGGGCTTCTCGACGAGGTCGGAGATGCGGACGACGTCCTCCTCGTCCGTCGCCTCGATGGCCGCGCACCCGTACGCCGACACCTGGTCGGGCTCGACCTCCATCAGCGCGATGACGCTGCCGCCGTGCTGGCCGCGCACCTCGATCATGCGCTGCAGCAGCTTGTCGCGGGCGTCGATCATGTCGTCGCCGAGCAGCACCGCGAACGGCTCGCGCCCGACGTGCTGGCGGGCGCAGTGCACCGCGTGCCCGAGGCCGCGCGGCTCGCCCTGCCGGACGTAGTGCATGATCGCCAGGTCGCTGGACTCGTGCACGGCGTCGAGGCGCTCGTCGTCGCCCTTCGCGCGCAGCGCCTCCTCCAGCTCGTAGGCTCGGTCGAAGTGGTCCTCGATGGACCGCTTGCTGCGCCCGGTGATCATCAGGACGTCGGACAGCCCCGCGTCGACGGCCTCCTCCACGACATACTGGATCGCCGGTTTGTCGACGATGGGCAGCATCTCCTTGGGAGTCGCCTTGGTCGCGGGCAAGAATCGGGTACCGAGGCCGGCCGCCGGGACGACCGCTTTGAGCACTGGTGCAATGTCGGCCATGTAATGACCCTAGTCATCCGCGAGGACCAAGCGTGCACGACATCGCTACGAAGACCGGCCTCCGGGCCGAACTGCTGGGACGACGTGCGGCGATGCCGCCCGAGGAGCGCCTCGGCGCGGCGCGTCCGATCCGGGACGCGCTGCTGTCGCTCCCGGAGGTGGAGATGGCCGGGACCATCGCGGCTTACGTGTCGATAGGCGACGAGCCGGACACGCGGAGCCTGCTGTTCGCGCTGTGGAAGCGCGGGACGTACGTGCTGATCCCCCGCCTGCTCCCGGACGGCGATCTCGACTGGGCCTCCTACGAGGGCCCAGACTCGCTCGTGCCCGGGGCCCGCGGGTGCCTGGAGTCGTCCGAGCCGCCGCGCGGCCCCGGCGCCGTGGCCAGCGCGGACGTCGTCCTCGTGCCCGCGGTGGCGGTCGACCGGCGGGGCGTGCGCCTCGGCCGCGGCGGCGGCTCCTATGACCGCGCGCTCGCGCGCGTGGGCCCGGCGATCCTGACCGTGGCGCTGCTGTACGACGGGGAGATGGTCGACAGCGTCCCGGCCAAGCCGCACGACCAGCGCGTCCGGGCCGCGGTGACGCCGTCCCGGGGGCTGGTCCGCCTGGGCTGACCTGCTCGCGGGGGCCGGCCTGCTCGTAGAGTGAGAGGGCCAAGATCGCGGCTGGGGGACGCGGTCGAGTACGCCCGACGGGAGGTTCGAGATGACGGCGCCGTGGCGGATCCTTTCCCTGCCCCCGATCGCGGACGAGATCGTCCAGGGGTTGCTCGCCCCGCTGGGGGACGCCGTCGAGGTGACGTTCCCGCCGACCAGGGACCGGGCGGGCCTGCTCGCCGCGCTGCCCGGCGCCGACCTGGTGATCGGCGACTTCACCGGTCGGCTGGCGCTGGACGCCGAGGCCGCGGCCGCCGCGCCGCGGGTCTCGTTCGTGCAGGTGCCCGCGGTCGGGACCGACAGCACCGACCTCGCCGCGTGGGCCGCCGCGGGCGTGCCCGTGGCGAACGCGGCGGGCTTCAACGCGCGCGGGGTCGCCGAGTGGGCGGTCGGCGCGGCGTTCGCGCTGTGCCGCAACCTCGCGTGGGGCGACCGCGCCGTCCGCGCGGGCGGCTGGCCGCAGATGGAGATGACGGGACGCAACCCGCGCGAGATCCACACGCAGCGGGTCGGCATCGTCGGGTTCGGCGCGATCGGCGCCGAGGCCGCGCGGCTGTTCGCGGCCCTGGGCTGCACGGTCTCGTACTGGACGAGGCGGAAGCGCCCGGAGGCGGCGGCGACGTACCGGGAGTTGGACGACCTCCTGGCGACGTCCGACATCCTCGTCCTCGCCCTGCCGCTGACAGAGGAGACGAGGGGGCTGATCGGTCCGGAGCGGCTGGCCCTGCTGCCGGACAAGGCGCTGCTGGTGAACGTGGCGCGCGGGGGCATCGCGCCTGACGACGCCGTACTGGCCGCACTGGATTCGGGACGTCTGGCGGGGGCCGCGCTGGACGTGTTCGAGCAGGAGCCCCTTCCGGTGGACCATCCGCTGCGCTCCCGTGAGGACGTCCTTCTGTCGCCGCACACGGCGGGGGGCTCCGTCCAGTCGCAGCTGAACCTGCTCGGGATGGTGCGCGACAACGTCACCGCGGCCGTTCAGGGACGGGACATAGCGAACGTGGTGAACGGGGTAAAACCACAGGTCATCCGGCGATAAGCGGCATCCCGGACACGCCGTCCATCAACTGTAAATATGCGATCGGCCCGTGAATCTGTAGGATTCCTAAACGATCAAGTTTGACGACCTCGAAGGGTGGGATGTGCACCTCGACATCTGGCTACTCCTCGGGGCCACGCTGGTACTCAGCGCGATCGTCGCCGTCCGGCTGTCGCACCAGGCGGGCCTCCCCACGCTGCTGGCGTACATGGGCCTCGGACTCCTCATCGGCGAGTCGGGCCCCCTCCACATCCGCTTCGACAACGCGGAACTGGCCGAGACGCTCGGCCTCGCGGCCCTCGTGCTCATCCTCGCCGAGGGCGGCGTCACCACCAGCTGGCGGCGCATGCGGCCCTCGGTCCCCGCCGCCCTCAGCGTGTCCACCCTCGGCACCCTGATCAGCATCGTCGTCGTCGCGCTCGCCGCCATGTGGCTCGTCGGCATGGAATGGCGCTCGGCGTTCCTGCTCGCCGCCGTGCTCGCCCCCACCGACGCGGCCGCGGTGTTCTCGGTGCTGCGGCGCCTGCCCCTGCCGTCCCGGCTGACCGGGCTGCTGGAGGCCGAGTCCGGCTTCAACGACGCCCCCGTCGTGATCATCGTGGTCACGCTCAGCACCCACACCGGCGCCCCCAACCTGGCGGAGCTGCTCGGCATCATGGTGTACGAGCTGGTCGCGGGCGGGATCGTCGGCGTCGCGATCGGCTGGCTGGGCGCGCAGGCGCTGCGCCGCGTCGCGCTGCCCGCCTCCGGCCTCTACCCCATCGCCGTGCTGTCGCTGTCGATCGGCTCCTACGGGGCCGCCTCCCTGATGCACGCCAGCGGGTTCCTCGCCGTCTTCGTCAGCGCCCTCGTCCTCGGGAACTCGCGGCTCCCGCACCGCCCCGCCACCCGGGGCTTCGCCGAGGGCGTCGGATGGCTCGCGCAGATCGGGCTGTTCGTGATGCTGGGCCTGCTGGCCGACCCCGGCGACCTGCCCGGCCACATCCTTCCCGCGCTCGTCGTCGGCTTCGTCCTGCTGCTGGTGGCCCGCCCGCTTTCGGTGGTGCTGTCCACGCTGGGCTTCGGGCTGTCGTGGGGCGAGAAGATGTTCGCGTCCTGGGCGGGGCTGCGGGGGGCCGTCCCGATCGTCCTCGCCACCATCCCGATGGTCGCGGACGTCGGGAACGCCGACCGGCTCTTCGCGATCGTGTTCAACATCGTCGTGGTGTTCACCCTGCTCCAGGGGCCGACGCTGCCGCTCGCGGCGCGGCTGTGCCGGCTGCGGAGCGACGAGCAGACCCGCGAGCTGGACGTCGAGGCGGCGCCGCTGGAGGAGCTGCACGCCGACCTGCTGGAGGTGCGGATCCCCGCCGACTCGATGATGAGCGGTGTGGAGATCTTCGAGCTGCGGCTGCCGCCCGGCGCGTCCGTCACCCTGGTCGTGCGGGACGGGGCGAGCTTCGTGCCCGAGCCCACGACGCCCCTGCAGGCGGGCGACACGCTGCTGGTCGTGACCACGGCCGAGGTGCGCGAGGCCACCGAGCGCCGGCTGCGCGCGGTCAGCCGCAAGGGCAGGCTGGCGGGCTGGTTCGGGGAGAAGGGGACCTGACCCGGGCCATGCCCGGCCTGGGAACATCCCGGGGGCGAATCCTGTTCTCCGCATGGGTACCATTAGCAGTCGTCTAGAGTGAGTGCCAGTCCGGCCCGCCGCCGGGCTGAGGCAGCGAGGAGGAACCGTGCCGACGTATCAGTACGTTTGCACCGAGTGCGGCGAGCCTCTGGAGGTCGTGCAGAAGTTCAGCGACGACGCGCTGACCGAGTGCCCGGCGTGCAGCGGCAGGCTCCGCAAGGTCTTCTCCGCCGCGGGGATCATCTTCAAGGGCTCGGGCTTCTACCGCACCGACAGCCGCGGCTCCGGCAAGTCGTCCTCCACCGTGGGGGCCTCGTCCAACGGCTCGTCCAACGGGTCGTCCAACGGCTCTTCGAGCGACTCCGCCAAGTCGGACTCGTCCTCGTCGTCGACCGACTCGTCGTCGTCCTCGTCGTCCTCGTCGAGCGGCAAGACGTCGTCCTCGACCGAGAAGGTCGCCTGACCTCGTAAGACCTCTCCGCACGCACCGGGGGATCCGTCCGGGTCCCCCGGCTTTCGCCGTTCCTCCGGGCCGCCGCCTACGTCTTCCGGCGTAGGCGGCGGCTTTCGTTTGCCCCGGAAGAGGTAGTGCGGGTCCGTCCCCACGCCTGACGCGGCGCCGCAGGCGTTTCGCGACCATGGATGAGACGAGGGGGCGACCCCGGTCCGGCAGGACTCCTCCTCTCATGCGACTTGACTTAGCTCTACTTTAGAGAGACTCTTCTATCGAGAAGCTCATCCAGGGTGAGCCTTTCGAGGATTCGCGATAGTACTTGACATGTCTCGCCAGACGAGAGACTCTTTGGTCGAACGCGACATATCTCGATTTCGCCCGGTTGCACACAGGAGAGGAACCATGAGCGCACCTAGCCCGGCTCCCCCCAGGCCGCGGTCGTACCGTCTGGCCGGACTGATCGCCGGACGGCGCACCAAATGGGCCGTGCTGGCCCTCTGGATCGTCCTGCTGGCCGCCCTCGGCCCCCTCGCCGGCAAGCTCGGCGACGTCGAGAAGAACGACGCGGCCTCCTGGCTGCCCGCCGGGGCCGAATCCACGCGGGTCGTCGAGTTGGAGAAGCAGTTCCGCAAGGACGAGACGATGCTCGCCGTCGTCGTCTACGAGCGGTCCGGCGGGATCACCGCGGCGGACAGGGCCAAGGCCGAGTCCGACGTGGCGGCCTTCCAGAAGCTGCCCGGAGCGCAGAAGGCGCAGGGGCCGTTCCCGTCCAAGGACGGCAAGGCCCTGCAGACCCTCGTGCCGCTGACGGACGAGGACCTCATCGCCGCCGTCGACCAGGCGCGCGACCTCGCCGAGCGCGGGCCTCCCGGGCTGTCCTCGCACGTCACCGGTCCCGCCGGCGGCGGCGCCGACCAGTTCGAGGTCTTCCAGAGCCTGGACGGCTTCCTGCTCATCGCCGCCGGCCTCGTCGTCATCGTCCTGCTGCTGTTCATCTACCGCAGCCCCGTCCTGTGGTTCGTCCCCGTGCTCAGCGCCGTCTTCGCCTTGGGGCTGGCCCAGTCGACGGTGTATCTGCTCGCCAAGTACGCGGACCTCACCGTCAACGGCCAGAGCGCCGGCATCCTGACCGTCCTCGTCTTCGGCGTCGCCACCGACTACGCGCTCCTGCTCGTCGCCCGCTACAGGGAAGAACTCCACCGGCACGAGGACCGGCACGAGGCCATGGCGTACGCGCTGCACCGCGCCGCGCCCGCCATCATCGCCTCCGCGGCCACCGTGGCCGTCGGGCTGCTTTGCCTGATGCTCGCCGAGATGAACTCCACCGCCGGCATGGGCCCCGTCGCCGCCGCCGGCGTCCTCACCGCGCTCGCCGCCATGACGACCCTCCTGCCCGCTCTCCTGGTCATCTGCGGCCGCTGGCTGTTCTGGCCCCTGATCCCCCGCTACGACGCCAAGTACCTGGAGCCCGAGGCCTACGAGGCCGAGCACGGCATCTGGAGCCGCGTGGCCGGGATGGTCGGGAAGCGCCCGCGCGCGCTCTGGGCCGCGACCATGCTCGGACTGATCGTCCTCACGCTCGGCCTGGGCTCGCTCAAGGCGGACGGCCTGTCGGACGCGGGCCAGTTCACCGGCAAGCCCGACTCGGTGAAGGGCTCGGAGGTCGTCGCCCGGCACTACGCCGCCGGTTCGGGCGCGCCGGCCGTCGTCATCGGCAAGGCGCCGGCGTCCGAACAGATCGCCCAGGCCGTGCGGGGAACGGCGGGCGTCGCCGAAGTGAGCGCCCCGGTCACAGCGAGCGGCCGGGTCAAGTTCGAGGCGACGCTCAAGGACGCCGCCGACAGCCAGGCCGCGCGCGAGACCATCGACCGCCTGCGGTCCGCGGCGCACGCCGTCCCGTCCGCGGACGCCAAGGTCGGCGGCATGACGGCGACGTCCCTGGACATCAAGCGCGCCTCGGCCCGCGACAACAAGGTGATCATCCCGATCGTGCTGGGCGTGGTGCTCCTCATCCTCATCGCGCTGCTGCGCGCCCTGGTCGCACCGCTGCTGATGATGGGCACCGTGGTGCTGTCGTTCCTCGCCTCGCTCGGCGCCTGCGCGGTGATCTTCGAGCACGGCTTCGGGTTCGAGGGCACCGACTCCGGGTTCCCGCTGCTGGCCTTCATCTTCCTGGTCGCGCTGGGGGTCGACTACAACATCTTCCTGATGCACCGCGTCAGGGAGGAGTCGCAGACGCTCGGCACGCGGCGCGGCATCCAGCGGGGCCTCACCGTCACCGGCGGTGTCATCACCTCGGCCGGCCTCGTCCTCGCGGCCACGTTCGCGTCCATGGTCACGCTGCCGCTGGTGTTCATGGTCGAGATGGGCTTCGCGGTCGCGTTCGGCGTCCTGCTCGACACCCTCGTCGTCCGGTCGCTGCTGCTGCCCGCCCTGTCCTACGACATCGGGCGGCGGATCTGGACGCCGGGACGCCTCGCCAAGGAGGCGCCGGCGGAACCGGCCAAGGTGCTGGACCCGGTCGGCTGACGTCGCCGGACGCGGAGAGGGGCCCGGCTCCGGCCGGGCCCCTCGCCCGTTCCGCCGCGGAGTTATCCACAATCGGTGGACGGCCTGCCGGGGACGGCGTTCGGGTGGCTAGGGTCGGCGACATGTCCACTTCGGCTTCCGCGTCCCAACCCGCCGCCGAGATCGGCGTCATCGGCGGCTCCGGGTTCTACTCGTTCCTCGACGACGTCGAGGAGGTGCGGGTCGACACCCCCTACGGCCCGCCGAGCGACCCCATCGCGATCGGCGAGCTGGCGGGCCGGCGCGTCGCGTTCGTCCCCCGGCACGGCCGCGACCACCGCTTCCCCCCGCACAAGATCCCCTACCGGGCCAACATGTGGGCGCTGCGGTCCCTCGGCGTCCGCCAGGTGCTCGCGCCGTGCGCGGTCGGCTCCCTCACGCCCGACCACGGGCCCGGCACGCTGGCCGTCCCCGACCAGCTCGCCGACCGGACGTCCGGGCGCGACCAGACCTACTACGAGCACGGCGCCGCCGTCCACGTCTCCTTCTCCGACCCCTACTGCCCGACGGGCCGCCGCGCCGTCGCCGAGTCCGCGCGCGCCTCGGGGTGGGAGCCGGTCGACAGCGGCACCCTCGTCGTCATCGAGGGCCCCCGCTTCTCCACCCGGGCCGAGTCCCAGTGGTTCGCCTCGCAGGGGTGGACGCTGATCGGGATGACCGGCCACCCGGAGGCCGTCCTCGCCCGCGAGCTGGCGCTCTGCTACACCTCGCTCTGCCTCGTCACCGACCTCGACGCGGGCATCGAGGAGGGCGAGGGCGTCACGATGGAGGAGGTCCTGCGCGTCTTCGGCGACAACATCGACCGGCTCCGCGGGGTCGTCGCCGACGTCGTCAAGGCCCTGCCCGCCGAGCGCTCCTGCCCCTGCCCCAACGTCCTGGACGGCATCAAGCTCCCCATGGAACTGCCGTGAGCGTCCGCTTAGCACGCCTGCGGCGGCCGCTGGCGGCGCTCTTCGCCGCGGCCGCCGCGGGCCTCGCGCTCCTGGCGCTCCGGCCCGGGGCGCCGCCGTCCGTCCGCGTCCTCGCCGCCGCCCGCGACCTGCCCGCCGGAACGCCCCTCGCCCCGTCCGACCTGCGGGGCCTCGACCTGCCGGCGGCCGCCGTCCCGGCGGGCGCGTTCCGCTCGGGCGGCGCCGGCCGCGTCCTCGCCGGCCCCATGCGCCGGGGCGAGCCCCTCACCGACGCCCGCGTCGTCGGCGCGGGCCTCCTGCGCGGCCAGGGCCCGGGCACGGTCGCCGCACCGGTCCGCCTGGCCGACGCGGGCGCCGTCCGCCTCGTCCGCCCCGGCGACCGCGTCGACGTCCTGACCGCCCCTTCCGAGCCCGCCGCGGACGAGCCGTCCGGCACGGGGCGCCGCTGGGATGCGTCCCGCGTGGTGGTGTCCGACGTACCGGTCATTGCGGTCCCGCCCCCGGCGGAGGACGGGCCCCAGAACGGCGCGCTGGTCGTCCTGGCGACCGACCGCGCCCAGGCGGCGGCCCTGGCCGGCGCCGGCGCCCCGCTCGCCCTGACGATCACCGGCCCCTGACCTGACAGCGCAGGTCAGCGGTCCGGAAGGCGACTTGGCGAATCGTGGACGACTTCAATACGATCCGTAGCCGTCTCCGGCGCCCTCTCAGCCAGGGGCGCCACCCCCGACACCCCCTGGAGCCGTTATGAGCGGATTCAAGAAGTTCCTCTTCCGCGGGAACCTGGTCGACCTCGCCGTGGCGTTCGTCGTCGGAGCGGCGTTCGCCGGCCTCGTGAAGGACTTCGCGAGCTCCTTCATCACCCCGCTGATCGCGCTCCTCGGCGGCAAGCCCGACTACACCCGGCTGGCCGTCACCGTCGACGGCACGACGTTCCCCTACGGCGTGTTCGTGACCTCGGCGATCGCGTTCTTCATCACGGCCGTGATCGTCTACTTCCTGGTCGTGCTCCCGACGGCCAAGCTGATCGAGCGGATGGACCGCGGCAAGGAGGCCACCGAGCGCGAGTGCCCGCAGTGCCTCAGCGACATCCCGGTGAAGGCCCGCCGCTGCCGCTACTGCACCGCGGAGGTCGTCCCCGCCAACGAGGTCCCGACCTCCCCCTGACCGCGGGCCGCGAGGCTCACCCTTCCTCGGTCCCGAACTCCCAGTGCCAGGGCTCGAACGGGTTGCTGTAGGCCCATGCCGGGTGGATCCACCCGTACTTCCCGGCGTGGGCCTCCATCCAGTTGAACTGGGCTGAACCAGAGTTCTGCACACCGCCGCACAGGTCGAGGGCCTGCCCCTTGCCGTGGTTGCTCGTCCCGGGCACGGCGGCGAAGCCGGGCCGCTGCGCGTACACGCGGTGCTGCTCGGAGAGGCTCCGGTAGGCGTCCGTCACGCACATGTCGCGGCCGAAGCTGCGCTTGTACGCCTCGTTCAGCTTGTAGAAGGAGAGGGCCGCGTCCGCCCGCAGCATGTGCCCGCCCTTCTGCGGCAGCGGGCACAGGTACTTCGACGGGATGAGCCCGTTGGGGAACTTCTTCGCGTCCTTCGCCAGCGACTTGTCGCACCCGAGTTCGAGCCGCTTCTGCCGCGTCGTCGCCAGCTTGTCGAGCATCGCGTTGAGCTGCTTCGTCAGCTGCGCCGACCGGGTCTTCAACCCGTCCACCTCCTGCTGGAGGCGGGTCTGGTCGACCGCGTTGCGCGACTGCAGTTCCTGCGCCGCGGAGGCGAGCCGCTTCCGGCGGTCCTGCAGCTCGTCGGCACGGTCCACGAGCGCCTGCTGCGACCTCGCCATCAGCGTCACGTCCGCCGTCGACCGCAGCGCCGTGCTCGGGTCGCCGCCCCCGAAGATCGCCATCGAGCCGGCCGCGCCGCTCTGCTGGTAGGAGGTGTTCGCGAGCCTGGACAGCGGCTCGCGGATCCGGTTCAGCTCCGCCTCGGCGCCGGCGAGGTCCTTCAGGGTGGTGCGCAGCTTCACCTGCGAGGCGGCCAGAGTCTTCTTCCGGCCTTCCATCTGCTTCGTGGCCTTCTCGAGCTCGGTGCGCGCCTTCGCCGCCTCGCGGCGCAGCGACTCGAGCGGGTCGGCCCCCGCGGCCGCGTTCGCGGCGCCGGTCGGTGAGAGCGTCACCATCACCAGGAAGACCGCGGTCAGCGCCGCCGACCTGGGGTACGGCACGGTGGTTTTCCTCCTGATGCCCAGAATCGGATCAGCGCGAGAACGCTACTACAGGTTCTACGATGACCTGTCCGTAACCGGTTCAGCGACCTCGGTGATGTTCACACCACCGGCGCATCCACCACACGTCCTCCCATCCCGCAGGGCACGGACGCCGCCCCGGCACGGAGGTGGACGGCGACGGCGCGGGCCTCGCCTTGCGCGGCGGCGTCACCGCCGGCCCGGGCGCCCGCTTCGGCGGCTTGGTCGCCACCTGCGGCTCCGCCTCCGGCGGCACGTACCTCCCGAACGTCGGCTCGCCCTCCGGCGCCGGCGACGTGCTCTCGGCGGACCGTCCCGCCGACTCGGGCCGCTCCCGGACGGGCTCGTCCCGCAGCCCGAACGCGATCACGGACGCGACGAGCACGGGCACCGCGAACGCCGCCGCGACGACCGCGGCCCGCCTCCCGCGCGGCGGGTCCTCGCCCGCCGGATCCTCGGCGCCCTGGTCCTTCGGCTGCCCACGATGCCGTCCCGTCACGGGACGGAAGCGTACCCACACCGCCCCCGCGCGGCCTAGTGCGCGGCGGCATAACGAGGAGCGCACACCACTCACCTTCCTCTACCCTGTAGGTGCCGTCCGCTACGCTCTACCCGCGAGCGACGACACGCCTCCGTAGCTCAGGGGATAGAGCACCGCTCTCCTAAAGCGGGTGCCGCAGGTTCGAATCCTGCCGGAGGCGCGCAGGTAGAGGCCCGGTTGCGATCTTGGCGGGTGGGCCTTCGCGCTCTCTCGGCGCTCCCATCGCGGATAGATCTTGGTTACCCCCAGCGTCCGGACGTCCCCGGAGGGCTCCGGCCGACCGGCGGACGGCTCCGGGCGGGATAGGCCGGAGAACCAAGATCAATTGTGGCTCCGTAAGGCCCCGAGATGCCCGGAGAAGCGCCGATTCCCGCCATGGGCTACTATGACCCTCGTTCGCTTGTTCCGATGGACGTCCGGCCGTAAATCGCTTGTCGTGGGCTGGGCGTAAGCCGGAGGACTCACAGCGGTTCGCAAGAGCACCGCCGAGATAGTTGGCGCTCGACAGCAGCCGGTCAAGTGACGACCAATCGACTCATGGAGTCGGAGGGTTGTCCCGCGACCGGCTTTTTGGCGTTTTAGGGCTCTCTCCGACTCCCCGAGAAAGGGAGTAGGAGCAGTGGGCGCACCGAAGCCGAAAGTCTGGTTCAACACCGAAGAGGCCGCTGAGTTCATGGGCCTCACCAAGCGCCAGATGCAGCGGCTCATCTGGGAAAAGAAGATTGCGGTCTACCGGCCGACCGGCCGCCCGCAGTTCCACCGGGACACCCTCACCGAATTCCTGGCTGACTCGCGGGAAGAGGCCGCGCACGAGTCGCAGGTGTACGCGCGGTGAATGCCGAGGAGACACAGACGCGCAGAGCCCAGAGAGAATGGGGCCTCCGGGCGTCAAAAGCAAAGGCATGCCCCCGCGTAGTCGCTGGGAAGCAATGTCTGTGGGGCCGTTCGGACAAGGAATGCGTCTGCGTCAAGTACCACATGGGAAGCATTCTCGACCACGGCCGTATGTGGCTCGACCAGAACGGTCGATACGTCCTTACAGGTGAGCCGTACGACGCATACGGCGACGACCTCTCTGCGTTCATTACGGATATCGACAACCTGGGGCTTCAATTGACGATCTCCAGTCGCTCGATGTGGAACCCCGGGCAAACCGTGCTGGTACTCGTCACCAGGAAGGGGCACCACATGCCGTAAACGCCAGAGACCCCGCAGCCTGGGCAACTGCGGGGTCTCGACTGGAAAGGAGTCCGGTGAAGAGGCCGGACGAACAGCGGACAGAGGAAAGCCACCGTTACACGAAAGGAACGTTACTCGATGCCGAAAACCAACGAAAAGCTCGTGTGGTTCAATCTCGACGAAATCCCGCACTTCACTGAAGTGTACCAGGAACTTCTTCCGGCATACGGGGAGAAGGAAGCAGCCCGCTTCACGATCGATGGCCTCCTGGCCTATCTCCGATCCACTGAGAGGGACTACAAGAAGTTCCTTCTCCGTGAGGGCTCTTCCATCGAAGATGGCATGAGGCAGCGAGCGGCCTATGTCAGGTTCCTCCAAGGCGTTCGGGCGGCCATCTGATGAGCGAACTGTCCCCCGGCGAGAAGGCTTGGGCCTTCTTCCTCGCCAACAAGAACGTCACTCACGCGCTCGAAGCGGACGACGTCAAGCACGCACGCCGCAGCCTCAACAAAGTCCTCAAGGCCAACAAGTCCCTCCGCCTTGACCTCGCCTGGCCGTTCGAAAGGCTGGAGCGCGCCGAGATGGTGATGGCCGTCCGCGAATACTGGTGGGACTTCGGCGAGATCCTCGATGCCCTAGAAGACCACTACGGCATCACATACGAGGAGGAGGAAGCAGCGGAGCAGCAGCCCGCAGAAGCGCCGTTCTAGCCAGTTCCCCGGGCGGGCTCTACCCAAGCCCGCCCGGGGATTTCAAACGCAACAAGGAGAGCTTAACCCATGGCCTTTGCTGGCGTTGCCCGCGTCCACAACTGGGAGATGGACGGCAAGTTCATCTTCCGGCATGTGAAGCTCGAAAAGGGCGGCTGGTTCTACAAGCACCCCACAACAGACGGTGCTTGCTGGGAGCATGGAAACGCCAATCTCTCAAGCAATCGGAAGTGGTGCATTAAGAAGCCCGCGCTGGCCGACCGGATGATGTGGAGGCACGATGCCGTGCTCCGCGCTATCGAGACCGGCCGCGCCATCTATTGGTGTGAAGGCGAGAAAGATGCCAACAAGGCCATCGACGCCTGGGGCGTGTGCGCGACCTCCCATCACAACGGCTCCGGGATGGCATCTAACGCCCAAATAGAGCTGATAGCACGCCACCGGGGAACCCTCCGCCTAGTCATGGATGCCGACCCGGCAGGCGTCGATATCGCGTGGACGCACGCCGTTCGCCTCCAGGCCGCTGGAGTACTGGCGGAGCGGATTCACTTCTACCAGCCCGCCGAGGGGTTCAACGACCTTTATCTGCACATCAAGGGCAAGAAAGGACGCGCCGATCTAGTCGAGCGCACCCACGCCGAGATTGAGGCGATGTACAAGAAGGTCATAGAGGCGAAGCGGCGCAATCCCGGCACCTATTACGGCAGTTGTGGCGCTGACGACCTTGAAGCCCTCGCGGCAATCAATTCCCCGGACTGGTCGGAGCGATGAGTGAGGGCGGGGCCAGCTTCTGCAGGAGAAGCCGGGTTATTGCTTATGGGATGCCGTCTGGCATCACGCGCGCAATGCGGATCAAGTGCGGAGGCTGGTCCTGCCCCGATTGTGGGGCCGCTCGATTGAAGGACTCTTTGGCGCAGGAATGGGAATTGATCTCCGCACAGGAAGAGGCTCGCGCACGAGAAGAGGACCGCGCGCCGGAAGTCCTGAAGCACAATGTGTTGTGTGTCGCGCCGTTCTATGTGCGGCCGGTGCAGGCGGCCATTAAGAAGGCCAAGCCAAACTATATGTACCTCAAATTGCTGGACGATTCGGTGTGGTATTTCTTCGACCGGCCTATGCGCGGGAGGGGCTGGGCAACCGGCGACCTAGACATCAGCGCGCTCCCCGCTCACACAGAGGTCGCCTCGCAGCAATGGGACCGGCGAGAGGAAGGCTGGGGCCTCGCATGGCAGAGAGGCTATGGACGCCATTGGGGAGCGGGGCGTGACTGCGACTATTGCAAGCCCGCAGTGAATTGCCCCATCCATCCGAAGGGGCGGGCCAACCCCGCGATACGAGCGGCCTGTGAGCATTGCGCGCCAGAAGATAGGTGCCCACAGCATGCCGAAAAGCAATTGTGGAGGCTGATGGGCGAGGATGCTTTGGAGAACCTGCGGGCAGCGGGGTTGACGGAGGTCCCGAAGCGACTTCCACCGGGAGATATGTACACGGTTGTCGTCCCCGACCCGGAAGGACTCGCAGCCCGCATTGCGGCCGAAGTCGCGGACTCCGGAGCCACCTTTGAGATCGGGCCGGAGGGCCGGTATACCCGCGTTACTCCGGAGGGTAGGCGGACGGCTACGGGGAGGGGAAAACCCCCTGGTAGGACCCACAAAGTTACCGATCTCCCTTAGAGACCTAATAGGAGATCGGTAACTTTGTGGGCCTGACCTGCGGAAACGTCTTCGATGACAACGGGGGCGATAGCCGTTACCGATAGCGCCAACCGCGAGACTTGAGGCTCATTGAGAGGAGCCTCATTCATGACCGACTACCCACGACAGAGCCAGCCGACCCCAAAGGCCAGGCCCGCCACTCAGAGCGCGTATGACGCGACGGACGACAAGCCCAGGCCGAAGGTTCCAGTCCGCATCGTTAAGGACGGGAGAGACGCGCTCAGCGGCCTACAGAAGGTGGAGGAGATCGAGGCAGAACCCGACGCAGCACAGGACTGGGACGACCGGCTATGGAGTAGCGGCGACCAGTCCGCCTCCAGCCCATTCGGACCGCGTTAGGAACGCCACTCCAATACGCCGGAGAGTCGCAACGCTCCGACCAGGGCAGATGTGTCCGCCGGCACCGGTGTTTGACCACATCGGAGCGTTGCGGCTTGGGGGTAGGGGTAAGTGGGTTGCAGTCTTACCGGATCCAGCAAAAGGACCGCTGGGGTGAGCAGCATTCTGTGCGGCATGAAGCCGCACATCCAGAAACCCGCTACGGTCCGTTAGCAGAAAGGAGGCTCATCCCTTATGAGCAACCGGAGCACTTCACAGCAATTGCGCCTCGCATCGGCGAACGGGGAGGCCATAGCCGATCAGCGCACGAACAGCGAGCAGCGCCTAGGCGGGGTGGAACTCGACTGGGACACCCTCTCGCTCGGTATCCCGGAGGACTCCCCTGCGGAGGTCGAATGGAATCGGCTAGCCGACATCTACGCCGGGCAGGCCGGACGCTTCTTCGAGAGTGACCGGGAGATATTGGAAGCTTGGTGCACCTGGGTCGGTATTCGCCAGGAGGCCACCGGCCTACTCCACGAAGAGGGCCTGATGGTCCGGGGCCGCTCGAAGCCCGACAAAGACAGGTCCGTCCGTAACCCATTGGTGATTACCGTCGCGCAGGCCACGAAGGAACTCCGCGCGCTCGCACATCACCTCGGATTCTCGCCGGAGGCCCGGAAGCGCGCGGGTGTCATTGAGAAGGTGGCCGAAAGGACGGGCAATGAAGACCTCCTCAGTGGGTAAGACGCCGGATGAATTGCTGCCCTCCCCGGTAGCTGACCTGATCCGGGAAGCCGTCTCCCGACACGTTCCCGCGTCGGTCCTCAACAGTCCGAATGTGCGCATTATCGGGACCGGCCCGGATCGGTTCCGGGGTGCGTGGTACGGGATCACGCTGAGGCTTGACGAAGACGACGATTGCGTTTACGCGGACTACTGGCTTCCGGAGGAAGGCGAGACCGGTCAAGCCTCATTCTCCGTCTGGCGCAATGGCGTCGAATCGCAGCGAACTCCGGAATGGGTGGAATAGGAGATACAACAATGACGATCATCGCTAGCCGGAAGAAGTTCACCGCGACGGAGGACACCCCGGAGCCGACCGAAAAGCGCCAGGCCGGAGCCGATCACGTCGGCAAGGTGGTCTATGTGTACTTCCCGAACTCGACCATTCGAGGCCTGATGGAGGCCCATTACGGCACGTTCTTCGTCCTCCGCGACGCAGAGGCGATGCTGGCGAATGGGAAGGTTGAGCCGCTCCCCGGGATCACAGAGTTCCCCGTCAACAGCTTCGATTTCCTCCATGCGGAGGGACGGTCGTGAACGTCTACCAGATTGCGGACCCGGGGATCACCGAGGAGGAGGCCGCGCAATTCGTCGCGGAGATCACGGGGCACCTCCCGCCCGATTACACCGCCCGTACGGCTATCAGGTGGCCCCTAACGGTGGGAGCCGTCCCGAAGCACGCCGGAGTTCCCGGCATGCTGCTCGACGGCTACGGGGCCATGTGGACGCTTCCGGCCGGAGACGACTCCGCCGAGCATTACCAGCCCGCAGAAGGCGGGGGTGTCGTGGTGACGAAGTACCGGAATGGCAACAAGATAGAGACTGGGCACTTCAGCTAACGTCATTCCCGGTGAACGTCGGCCAGACCGGCCCGTTCACTCTGGGCCGCTTTTTGGCGAGGATCCCTTAGCGGGGACAAGCCAATTCCGGTCGCCTGGAGTGCCCCGCCGGTCAATGCCGTTCAAGCCGTCTGGGAGGGCGCGTTTCGCGGAGTTGGTTTACCGCCTTTCTCTTCTCCGTGAGTTGCGATCAAGCCTCTCCCGGACGGCCCCGTTCCCCATCCTTTCGAGGAGGCTTGGCCCGCCAGCAGGAAGCGGCCCGTTAAGCCCAAGACGGATGTAATCCCAACCCACATCCGAGAGGGCAATTCAATGAGCAAGATCGAGAACCTCAAGCAGCGCTTCCGCGCGGAGCTCAGCGAAGCGAAGGCCATCGCCGAACGGGCGGAGTCGGCCGGACGCGACCTCACCGAGAATGAGCGCGCGTCGATCAGCGGCAAAGTGGAATCGGCACAGCGGCTCAAGGCCCAGATCGAGCAGGAGCAGAAGGACAACGGACTTCGTACCGGCCTGGAGTCTCTCGGCGCTGACCTCGGCACGATGGGCGCGAACTCCAGCGGCATGAAGGCCAATTCCGTTCCTGCGAAGGTCCGCGCTTCCGGCGGTTCCGGCGAGTGGGCGAAGGCCGTCACCGACTACTGCGCCCACTTCGGCTCCAAGTCCCTCATCGCCAACGGCACCGTTCCCGTGACGGTCCCGATGGTCGCGGAGCCGATCCGCGACAATGTGCCGGTCCTTTCCCTGCGCCAGCTCATCCCGGCTGAGGCCGAAACGGCGGGCGTGTGGAAGTACCTCCGCCAGACGACCCGGACAAACAATGCGTCCACGGTCGCGACCGGCAAGAAGAAGCCCACTTCGGTCTACACCTGGACCGAAGTCGAAGGCCGGTCGCGCGTCATCGCGCACCTGTCGGAGCCCATTCCGAAGCAGCTCCTGGATGACGCGACCGCGCTTCGCCAGGTCCTGGAGGCGGAAATGCGCCTTGGTCTTGAGGTCGAACTCGAAGACCAGGTCATCAACGGGAACGGCTCCACGACCGGCGTGCTGGACGACATGGTCGGAATTCTCAACACGTCCGGAACGCAGACTCAGGCCTGGGACACCGCCGGAGACGAATTCACGACGACCCGAAAGGCCGTCACGAAGCTGGAGAACTCCTCCATCGCCCCGACCGGCTGGGTCATGAACCCCAATTCGTGGGAGCGCTTCGAGCTTCAGGTGGACACCAATTCCCGCTACATGCTCGGGAATGCGCCGGTCGACCGGGCCGCGCGTCGGCTCTGGGGCCTGCCGGTCGCCCTCACGACGGCCATCGCCGACAACACCGCCGTTCTGGCCGACTTCGCGAATGCGACGAAGCTGCGCGTCCGCCAGGAGGGAACGCTGGACTGGACGGAGAACCGGTACGACCCGAACAAGTTCGGCGCTGGCGTCGGTGGCTCGGAATTCGAGGCAAACCAGATCACGTTCCGCTTCGAGGGCCGCTTTGGTCTGGACGTGATGCGGCCCTTCTCCATCGTGGAGGTCGACCTCACCGACCCGGCGTAACCAAAGACTTCCGCGTCAAAGTCACCAGCCCGAAGGCTTCCCGCCCGGGAACTGGAATCCATGGCGGCGAGATTTCTGTAGCGCACTCATTCGCCGCCAGCGCGGAAACAGCAGAAGGCCCCGACCGGATCACACCATCCGGTCGGGGCCTTCGTCGTCTCTCGTGTGCCCTACGGTGTTGGGAGCGGTCGGGGGTACCTAGGGTGTGCCCCCGGCCGTCCGAAGCCGCTAGCTTCCATCTCCGTGGTGTCTATTGGGCCTCCGGACGTCCGGCCGCCGGAACGCGCCGTACAGACGGAGGCACGCCGCCCGTTCGGCTGCCGGGTCGTCCGCGTGCTTCGCGGTTGCTTTGTCGATCAGGTTGAGCTTGATCCTCTCGGCGCAGCAAAGCACCTCCAGCTCTGTGAGGGTCTCCGCGACGACTACGCCCTTGAGGCCGTACTGCGCTCGGATACCGGTGATGGTGTAGAGGGCGAAGGCGAGTAGGAGCCCATCCGGCGTCCGGCTGACGCGGAACTCCTCGATGAGATCGTCTGTGCCTTCGGGCGGGATGTGGGGGCCTCCAGCGGGCCCGACGTTGTTGTCCATACCGGCGACGCTAGGCCACTTGTACATACTCGTCTATGGACAAGCATGAACGATCTTGTCTATGTAGAGCCGTCCCGGGTCGCCTAGCGTGCGGAGAGTGACCATCGATCATGAAGGGGCGACGCCCAAATACCTCCAACTCGCTGCGATCCTCCGGAAGCGCATCGAGTCCGGCGAGATACCGCCAGGCCGACGCATCCCCAGCGAAACGGAGCTGGAGGCGGAGTTTGATCTGGCGCGCGGAACGATCCGGGCTGCGATCGTCGCGCTGCGGGACGCCGGGTTGGTCGAGACCGTTCGCGGCAAGGGCTCCTTTGTGGTGGGCCCCGGAAATGACGGAGAGCCCCAGTCGTGACTGAGGCTCTCCGGTAGTGGGCTGCTATTAGGCGTTCCGCCGGAGCGGGACGACGTTGCCCTTTCGATTGGCGCTGCCGGCACGCAGATTCCCTAGCGCGTTGCGAACGGCGTCATTCGCCTTGTCGCGGTCGGGGTGAACGTAAATCGCCATTGTCGTCTCAACGGACGCGTGGCCCATCATTCGCGAGATCGTCTTAATGTCGACTCCGGCGTCATACAGCCACGAGCCGTACGAGTGGCGGAGGTCGTGGAACCGATAACTGGAGTCCAGGCCTGCCGCTTCGAGGGCCTTCTTGAAGTACCTGCCGTACCATGCCTTGTGGCGGAGAAGCTTCGTGTAGTCGAAGCGGATGACGTCGAACTTCCCCGTGACTGGGTTCTTGCCCCTCCGGCCTTTTGCGGTCCCGACGAATAGCGGGAGCTTCTTCCCCGGGTGCTGGATGTCGTCGCGGTCCCCGAACCACGCTGCTGCGGCCTTTTCGTGCTCTCGGATGTAGGCGCGAAGTTCTTCGAGGATGTACGGGTCTAGGGTGACCTCTCGCTTGGCCTTCCGCGACTTAGGTTCGTCGTAGGAGAGAATGCCGTTGATGTCGGTGACCTCGCGTCGGACACGGACGATGCCCGCCGCTAGGTCGATGTCGCGGAGCTGGAGTCCGGCGACCTCTCCGGCGCGGAGGCCCGTATAGGCCGTGAACAGGGCGAGGAATCCGAAGGGGTGCGGGAGCGCTGCGGCGAGTCGCTCGACTTCTTCCGGCTCCAGTCGTCGCCCTTCGTCCTCATCGGTGAGGAGGGCCCACGGCTGGAATTTCGGGATCTCGACATCTGCGCACGGGTTGACCGCGACGCGCTTGAGTCGGAGCTGTTCCTTCATAACCTGCTTGAGGAGAATGAACGACTTGCGGATGGTGCCGCCGGACTTACCGGCCCTCTCCATATCGGAGACCCATTCCTGCACCGCTTCCTCGGTGATGGCGGAGACTGGCGCGCTACCGAATCGGTTGCGGAGGAGAAGGCGCTGCGGGTCGGGTTCCGGCCGCTTCGATTCGCCTAGGCCGAGCAGACCTTTGTAGTCGTTGTAGGTCCGCTCCTTGAGGTTCCGACGACCGTTGAGCCATTGGCGCGCTGCGTCGTTGAAGACGACCGATCCGGCTTTGTCGTCCACGTACAACTGCTCGCGGGTGGAGTCCTCAAATTTGATCTGCCAGGCTTTGGCGTCCTTCTCCCGGGTGAAGCCGCCCTTTGTGCGCTTCTTCCCGGTGAGAGGGTCGGTGTAAGAGACCTCCCACCGCCGCTTGCTTTTCGGGAGGTTCTTCGTTTTGTAGCTGACCCGGATGTGACTCGCCATTTCCCCGCTCCTTTGTCCCTCCGCCGTATCGGGCGGATTCGGGACGTTACGCCATGTAGCAGGGCAGACACTAACCGTTGCGGCCGGTTGGCGCTCCCCCGGCGCTCCCAACGGCGCGGTAGGCAGCGGAGAGCGACGGAGAGCCGTGGAGGGCTACGGAGACCGCAGAAGGTGCCTATGAGCAGGGCAAACAACAGTCGAGAGGTCGCCGGAGCTGGGCGGACGGCCGGACGGCGCGCGCAGGGGTGAAATAACTCCTAAAGCGGGTGCCGCAGGTTCGAATCCTGCCGGGGGCGCCCGCATTGAGGCCCAGTCCCGATCTTGGCGGCTGGGCCTTCGCGCTCTCTCGGCGCGATGCTCGGCCGCTCCTTTTGGCTCGCAGTGGGTTGGGATTTGCCCCCGGCTGAACCGGCTTGTTGTACGTTGACCTGCAGTATCCCTTTTTTAAAGGTGCCCGCGGAGCGGGTCGAGACTCGATGGACACACACACCGGCAGCCCACAAGAAGCGGAAGAGACAGCGCACCCGGCGGTCGCCACGGCCGCCGTCGACGCGCAGGGCCTCTTCTCGGCTTGGAGCCCCGGCGCCCAGCGGTTGCTCGGGTACACCGCCGACGAGGTGATGGGACGTCCCGCGGCCCTCCTGCTGGCGGCGGCTCCCCCCGGACCGGCTCCATGGCACCTTGTCCAGCCGACGCCCTGGAGCGGGGAACTCGTGCTGCGGCACAAGGACGGCCGCCGGGTACAGGTGGAGGTACTGGCCTACCCGAGCCAAGACGGCCATGGCCGGGTCGGCTGGCTCATGGTGTCCCTGGATCCGGAGGCATCCGGGCACCCGCACGACGATGAGGCGTCCGTCCTGGGCATGGCGTTCGGCCAGTCCCGGTTCGCCATGGCGGTCCACGATAAGGACCTGCTGCTCCTGCGGGTCAATGACCGCATGTGTCGAATGCTCGGTCTCACGGAGGCCGAACTGCGCGGGCGCCTCCTCACCGAAGTGCTCCCCGGTCCGCAGTGGGGCACGCTGGAGCGGCTCCTGCAACAGGTGATCGATACCGGTGAGGCCGCGCTCAGGAGGACGTACCGCCGGGTTCCCGGTGAGACGCGCGAACGCGCCTGGTCGGTCTTCGTGTCCCCGCTGAAGGATCACGCCGGCGTACCCCAGGCCGTGTGGGTCGGCGTCCTCGACGACACCGAGCAGTACCGCGCGCGGCAGCGGCTGACCATGCTGAGCGAGGCCAGCACACGCATCGGCACCACCCTGGACGTCACCAGGACGGCCCAGGAACTGGCCGACATGGTCGTACCGCGGTTCGCCGACCTCGCCGTCATCGACCTGCTCGACGCCGTGCTCAGCGGCGACGAGCCGGCCCCCGGACCGCTGACCGGCCACCTCGCGCTCCGCAGCGTGGCCTACCGGTCCGCCTTCGCCCCGGAGAAGGTCGGCCACGCCGGGGACATCGACCCCCGCCCCGCGTCGTGGCCGCCGGCCCGATGCCTGGCCACCGGCAAGGCGATCCTGATGAGCGTCGACGACCCCGTGGTCGCCGCGGCGACCGCTCAACATCCCGAATGGGCCGCCGCCGTCCACAGGGACGGACTCCGCTCTGTCCTCTCGGTCCCGATACGCGCCCGTGGCGTCACTCTCGGCGTCGCCGCCTTCGTCCGCGGCGGACGCATGGAGCCCTTCGAGCAAGACGACGTGCTGCTCGCCGAGGAGCTCACCGCCAGGGCCGCCCTCTCGCTCGACAACGCCCGCCGCTACACCCGTGAACGCACCACCGCCCTCGCCCTGCAGCGCAGCCTGCTCCCCCACCGGCTCCCCGCGCAGTCCGCGGTGGAGGCGGCCACCCGCTACCTGCCCGCCAGCTCACACGCCGGGGTCGGCGGGGACTGGTTCGACGTCATCCCCCTGTCCGGCGCCCGCGTCGCACTCGTCGTCGGCGACGTCGTCGGCCACGGCATCCACGCGTCCGCCACCATGGGCCGGCTGCGCACAGCCGTCCGCACCCTCTCCGACGTCGACCTTCCGCCCGACGAGCTCCTCACCCGCCTCGACGACGTCGTCAGCCGGCTCTCCGCCGAGGAGACGGGCGACGACTACGACGAGGCGGACAACGAGGTCGGCGCGACCTGCCTGTACGCCGTCTACGACCCGCTCTCCCGCCGGTGCGTCATCGCCCGCGCCGGGCATCCGCCGCCCGCGCTCGTCACCCCTGACGGCACGGTCGACTTCCTCGACCTGCCCGTCGCCCCACCGCTCGGTGTCGGCGCGCTGCCCTTCGAGAGCACCGAGATCGAGGTGCCCGAGGGCAGCATCCTCGCCTTCTACACCGACGGCCTGGTGGAGTCCCGCGGTCACGACATCGACGTCGGGCTCGACCGCCTGCGCCTGGCCTTGGCCGACCGGCTGCCGTCCTTGGACGCCACGTGCGCCAACGTTTTCAAGGCGGTCCTGCCGGACCACCCCTTGGACGACGCCGCCCTGCTCGTCGCCCGCACGAACGTCCTGGACGCCGACCATTCCGCGATCTGGAACCTGCCGCCCGACCCGGCGATCGTCGCCGACGCCCGCAGGCAGGTGACCGAACGACTCGGCCGCTGGGGTCTCGACGAGATCGCCTTCGTCACCGAACTCATCGTCAGCGAACTCGTGACCAACGCCATCCGGTACGCAGAGGGCCCGATCCAGCTGCGCCTCATCCGCGACCGGACGCTCATCTGCGAGGTGTCCGACGGCAGCAGCACCGCGCCCCACCTGCGCCGGGCCCGCGCCCTCGACGAAGGGGGCCGCGGACTCCTCCTCGTCGCCCAACTGACCCGGCGCTGGGGGACCCGCCAAACCCCCCATGGCAAGACCATCTGGACCGAGCAGTCCCTGACCGGCGCCGACCTCAGCGGCGTCTTCCAAGCCCTCGCCCCCCTGGCCTGACCCCTCCCCCTCGTCATGTGCGGCCGCGCGACCAAGATCATCTTTGTGCGCTTCGAGTCACGAGCTCTGAAGCGAGGAGGTCGGTCCCTCCGTTGTTTTCCAGAGGGTGGTCAGGTGGGTGTGGAGGACGTCGTGGGCCTCTTGGGGGGTTAGGTGGCCTATGAGGACGTGGGTGGTGAGGCCGTCTGCGAGGGCTAGGAGGGTGCGGGCCTCGCGTTGCGGGTCGAGGGGGGCGGCGTGCCCGGCGGCTTCCGAGATGAGGCGGGTGAACGCCTCCTGCAGGGCTGCATAGTTCGTCTTCAGCGTGTCGGCGAGCGCCGGGCTCACGGCCGCCTGGGCGACGAAGGCGAGCCAGACTCTGGCCTCGGCGCGGTGCTCCTCCCTGAGCAGTGAGACCTCGGTGACCGCGTGGCCCAGGGCGGTGCCGGGCGACTGGGCCGGGCTCCTGACCAGGCGGGCCTGTACGCGCTCGTTGATCCGCTCGCTGATGTGCCCGAGCGCGAAGACGAGCATCTCTTCCTTCGTGCGGAAGCACCGTTGAACGGCGCCCATGGACACCTGCGCGCGGGCCGCGACGTCGCGGAGCGTCACGCCTTCGAGGCCGCGTTCGTCGGCGAGGCCGCAGACGGCCTCGGCGATGAGGCGGCGCCGGCTCACGTGATCCACCTGTTTGGGCATGCCTCTCCTGCGCTCCGACGGTGCTCGCTTCGCGGTGCATTTTATTCGATGCGCTTGTATCGGTTCCAGGGTACGGTCAGGGTTTCGATGCGAGCGCATCGGTACGTGAGGAGGGAACGGCCATGCAGGACGCCCTGTGGAAGATGTCGGCCGCCGCCCAGGCGGAGGCAGTGCGCGGAGCGCAGGTCTCCGCCGTCGAGCTGGTCGACAGCCACCTCGACCGCATCGCCGAGGTCAACCCGCAGGTGAACGCGGTCACGCAGCTCCTGGCGGAGCGCGCACGCGAGGCCGCGAAGCAGACGGACCGCCGGCGAGCGGCCGGTGAAGCGCTGGGACCGCTCGCGGGCGTGCCGTTCACCGTGAAGGAGAGCACCGCCGTCGAAGGTGTACCGACCACGTTCGGCACGGAGCGCTTCCGGGATCTGGTGGCACCGGCCGACGCGCCCCCGGTGGCGCGGCTGCGCGCGGCCGGGGCCGTCCCCATCGGGCACAGCAACATCCCCACGCTGATCCTGGCGGGGATGCACACGCGCAGCGAGCTCTTCGGCGACACGGTCAATCCGTGGGACGCCGGCCGGACCCCGGGCGGCTCCAGCGGGGGCGACGCAGTGGCCGTGGCCACGGGCATGGCGGCGCTCGGCCTCGGCAACGACTCCGGGGGGTCGGTGCGCGTCCCGGCGCAGTTCTGCGGTGTGGCCGGGCTGAAGCCGTCCACGGGCCGGTTTCCGGCGGACCACCGCGTCCTCGGCCCGGACGATCCGGGCCCGGCGTCCCAGATGCTGGTCACCGACGGCCCGCTGGCCCGGTGCGTGGGCGACCTGCGGCTGGTCTACGAGGTGCTGGCCGGCATCGATCCGCGAGACCCCCGGGCCGTGCCGGTGCCCGCGTACGGCGAAGCGCTCCCCGGGCCGCTGAAGGTCGCGGTGGTGGCGGACCCCGGCGGGCACGGCGTCCACCCCGCGGTCCGCGGAGCCATCGAGACCGCGGCCGGCGCACTCCGCGACGCCGGTTACGACGTGCGCGAAGTGCCGGACGTCCCGCGGCTGGACGAGGCTCCGGAGGCGTACGGCCGGATCACCGTGACCGAGTTCGCCCCGACCTGGCCGGTGGTGCGCAAGCTGCTCGGCGAGGGCGGGGACCGCTACATCGGGATGGCGATGGAGCGGACCCCGCCCGCGAGCGCGGAGGAGTTCATGAAGCTGATGGGCACCTGGATGGCGATCCGCCGCTCGTGGGCCGAGTTCCTCGACGCGTACCCCCTGCTGCTCGGCCCCTCGTTCACCGAGCCGCCGGTCGAGCCGGGGCTGGAGTCGCGCGACAGGGCGGGGCGCGACCGGGTCGGCGCCGGACTGCGCCTGTGCAGCGTGACCAGCTTCGTGGGCGTGCCCGGTGTGGCCGTGCCGACCGGCGTGGTCGACGGGCTCCCCACCGGAGTGCAGATCGTCGGGCGCGCGTTCCGGGAGGACCTGTGCCTGGACGCGGCTCAGGCCGTAGAGGACCGGCTCGGAGTCCTCACCCCGGTCGACCCGCGCATCGGAGACCGAGCTGATTGAGTTCTCCGGTCATCGGCGGAGGTGCGTTCTCACTGCTGCCCGCGGGCTGCCTGGCGGGCGCGGCGTTCGGCGCGGCGCTCCTCGAATCGGGTGGCCGCGGTGTTCAGGCTTTCCAGGTGGGCCGCGAGGCGCTCGCGGGCCGCCTCTCCGGCCGGTCCGAGGTCGGTACGGTCGTGGACCCGCCAGTACCGCAGGACCGGCTTGAGGACGGTGTCGTGGTGCAGCCGCAGGTCGTAGATCCCCGCGTTCGCGATGGCGACCGACTTGCGCCAGAACCCGTCGATGGCGTGGCCGGGCATCTGGAACCCGGTGACCACGTCGGCGACCGCCCGCATCGTCTCGTCCGGCGCCGCCTCGAAGGCCGCAGCGATGACGTTGCGGTAGAAGACCATGTGGAGGTTCTCGTCGGACGCCACTCGCGCCATGAGCTGCTCGCAGATCGGATCGCCCGACACCTGGCCGGTGTTGCGGTGCGACACCCTGGTGGCCAACTCCTGGAACGACACGTACGCGAGGCCGCGCAGGAGGCTTTCTCCATGGTCGGGCTGGTACCCGCCCTGCATGTGGGCCATCCGGTACCGTTCGAGCTCCTCGGGGTCGACGGCACGGGTGACGGTCAGGTAGTCGCGGATCACGATGCTGTGCCGGGCCTCTTCGGCGGTCCACCGGTTCACCCAGAAGCCCCAGGCGCCGTCACCGCCCATGATGCGGGAGATGGCGGAGTGGTAGTAGGGCAGGTTGTCCTCGGTCAGCAGGTTCACCAGGAGCGCCTCCCGCGACTCCGGGGACACGGTGGAGTCGCCCGGCTCCCAGCCCTCGCCGCCCAGGAACTCGAAGTCACGTCCCCGGCTCCACGGCACGTACTGGTGCGGGGACCAGTCCGTGGCCGCCGACAGATGCCGGTCCACCTCGGCTGCGACGACCGGCTCCAGGTCGCGCAGCAACGCGGTCTCGGACGCCGGGAAGCAGTCTGCGGGACGGGAACCGGCGGAGTCGGCGTCGGGCGTGGCGGGCATGGCACAGACCTTTCGGGACGGGAACGGCGTCGATCCGGCCTGTCGCGGCCGGACCGGTCCAGCGGACCGGCCAAGGCTCTCGGCTCGGCCGTGCCCGCCCCAGGGACGAAAGTCCCTTCGCCGAAGCCCGAAGGTCGGGAAGGCTCTCTTCCTGCCGGCTGCGGCTACGCGGTGTTCCGCCGCAGGACGCGCTGACCGTCATGCGGCGGAACACCAGGTGTTCACAGGTCAGGCAAGCAGGGTCTCGCCGATCCAGCCGCCGGGTCGGCAGCCGGGTGGGACGGCGAAGACGGCCGAGCCGATGGGCGTCGTCCACAGGTTGAGCATGTCGGAGGCGGCGAGGCGCTTCTGGACGGGTGTGAACTGACGGTCGAGGTCGGCCTGGTAGCAGGCGAACAGCAGACCGGAATCCGCGACGCCTTCCCGAGTGATCCCTTCGTCGTAGTTGTAGCCGCGGCGGAGGATCCGCAGGGACGGGTCGTCGGCGCGGGCGAGGCGGATGTGGGCCTCCTCGGGGATGACCGGGAAGCCGTTGCCGTTCTTGGCGGCGAAGTCGGGCTCGTCGTGCTCGCGCTCACCGGTGAGCGGGGCTCCGGTCCTGATGTCGCGCCCCATCGCGAACTGCTTGGCGGCGTCGTCGGCCCGGTCCCATTTCTCGAGGTCCATCCGGATCCGGCGCAGGACCATCGTCGTCCCGCCGCGCAGCCAGGCGGGGCCATCGGAGATCCAGACGGATCCGGCCAGGTCGGCGGGCTGGACGGTGCCGTCGAGCTGCCCCATCAGGTTGCGCTGGGTCTGGCCCGGCGGCTGGGCCGTGCGGCGGAAACCGCGCTGGGTCCAGCGGACGGCGGTGAAGTCCCGGGCGTCCTTGACGATGAAGCGCACGGCGTGCGCGAGTGTGACGGCGTCGTCCGCGCACACCTGGACGAGCAGGTCGCCGTCGCTCCAGCGGTCCTCCAGGCGGTCGACGTCGAAACGGGGCAGCCGTGCGAGCGGTCGTTGGTGTTCCAGTCCGGCGGCCGCGAACAGGCCGGGGCCGAACCCGAAGGTGACGGTGAGTCGGGCCGGGAGATCGGCGAGTTCCGGCTGCGCGTCGGCCAGGCCCGGCCGCCCCTGGGTGAGGCGGCGGGCGTCGTCGGTGAGGAGCCGCATCAACCGGCCGAGTCCGGCGCGGTCGACGCCGGGTCTGAGGTCGAAGCCGACGAACGCGGCGTGGGTCTGCGGGGACGTCGCGATGCCGGCCTGGTGGGGTCCGTGGAAGGGCTCGATCCCGGGAGGCGGCTGGTCGTGCGGTCGCGTCCCGGCGGGCCGGTCGGGGCCGCAGGACGAGGCGGCGGCCAGTCCGGCCGCCACCACCGCCCCGCCGGTGAACAGGGCCCGCCGGCTGAGGTTCTGCGCGGACATCAGCCCTCCGGCGCGTACGACTCGTTGCCGCCCTCGAAGGCCTTGCCGAGGGCGCTGAACGGGACCGTGGCGCCGTCCTTCAAGGTGAGGGTGAACGCGACCCGGTCACCCGGCCTGATCGGGGTCTTCACGTCCATGAGCATGATGTGGAACCCGCCCGGCTTGAGTTCGAGCCGGCCGCCGGCGGGGACGACGAAGCCGCCCTTGACCGGCCGCATCTTCGTCATGCCGCCCGTGCCGGCGACCTCGTGCAGTTCGGCCTTCGGCGAGACCGGGGTGGTGACCGAGACGACGGTGACGTCGGCGCCGGTCGGGTTGACCAGGCTGCCGAACGCCGCCGACATGCCCTTGTCCGCGGTCTTCACCCAGGGATCGGTCACCGTCAGCGCCGCCGCCCTCCCGGCCGCGGGGGCCGCCGGCGCGTCCGGAGAGGCGGTGTCGGATGCCTCACCGCCGCAGGCGGCGAGGAGCAGGGAAGAGGCGGCCAGGCCCGCAAAGAGGGCAGGCAGGCGCACGTCGTTCTTGCTGAGCATGTGAAGTCCTTCGGCTGGTGCTGGAACGGACCGTGCGTGAGCGCACGGTGAAGACAACCCGCGGCAGGGGTTGTCACATCGGGCGCGTCAAAGCGCCAGAGCACCGGCCGGAGGGCCGCGCAGGACCAGGACGTGCCGCAGCACCGGGCTTCGCGGGCGCGGCAGGACGGCTTCGCCGGGGACCACGGCAGGTCCGTCGAGGACCTCCGCGACCTGCAGGGACAGCAGCAGCGGGCGTAGCAGGGCCCCGGCCGCCAGGCGTGCCAGGAGCCAGGCGCCGCGCTCACCGCGCCGCAGCCACCAGGCCGAGACGACCGCGGCCAGCAGGTGCGCCAGCGTCATGCCGAGACCGTTGGAGGCGTCATCGTGGTGGGCGGCCGGAGGGCCAGCCGCATGGTGCGCGTGACCGGCGGTGAACAGCGTGTGCAGCACGAACTGGCCGCCCAGCAGCCCGCCCATGATCGTGGCCAGGGACCGCTCATGCCCCGCCAGGACGTACGCGAACCCCAGCGTGCCCGCGAACGCCGCGCCGACCGCCCAGACGGCGATCGGACGGCCCGACGCCGTGAAGTGCCCGAGGCACGTCAGGATCACGCACACCGTCGCGAAGATCGACGCGCGCACTGACCTGAGCGGAGGCATGGGGGACACGACAGCTCACATCCTGTCACGCCCCCCTCCGCAGACGGCCTCGGGTCCGGCTCGGGCCCAGGGACGGCTCCGTCAGCCTGCCTGGGCTCGGATCGCGTTCACGTCGAGCCACACCTGCTCGCGGCTGATCCGGTCGCCGGTGAACTCGCAGACGTGAAGGAGCCGGAAGTCGACCGGCCTGCCGTCCGGCCCGAAGTCGAAGCCCATGAAGTTCCGGTACGCCCTGCCTCGGTACTGCACCTCGTCGACGAGGAAGCCGGGGCCGTGGAGCCGGCGGACGGGTTCGACGGCGACCTGCTCCAGTTCGGTGAACAGCGCCTCGTAGAAGCCCATCAGCTCGTCGTGTCCGTGGAACGGGGCGCCGGGGAACCCCACCGGCTCGTGCTCGGCGTCATCGGTGAGCGTGGCGAGGATCCCCGGCCGGTCGTGGGCCTCCTCCGCGGCGAAGTGGCGGGCGAGCACCTCGTCCATGACCTCGGGCGGCGTGGTCTGCTGCGGTCGCGTGGTGTCCATGGGTCCTCCGGTCGTTCTCGGGCGGTCAGGAGTGGAAGGCGATCAGCTCGAGCTGGATCCCGTCGGGGTCGCGGAAGGTGAGGAGCGAGATCGGCATGCCCTCCATCGGGTAGACGCCGGAGTGCGCGACGCCCTCGGCGTCGAGCCGCGCCGTCCACGCGTGCAACTGGTCCAGCGACGCCACCTGGAGGCAGAGATGGTCCAGGCCGGTCCTGACGGGGTCGAACCCCTCCCCTCCGTTCCCCGGGTGGTGGTCGAGCCCGACGTTGAACGCCATGTCGTCCGTGCCCAGCACGATCGAGTAGCCGCCCTTGTCGCTCCGATGGTGCGGTTCGTCGAACTGACGCCGGAGCCCCAGGACCCTCTGGTACCAGGCCGCGCTCGCCTCGACGTCGGTGACGGTGAGTCCGACGTGCTGAATGCCGGCCAGGGCGGCCCGTACGGGCTGCGCGGCGGAGGCCGCCTCCGCTGTGGTCATCGCGATCCCTTCGGGTGAGTCGATGAACGCAACGTACGGAGCGTGCACGTCCGGCGAGAATCCCCTGACCTGGTGGAGGACGCCCCCCGTCCGGACGGTCGGCCCCCTCAATCGCGGGATGGCGGCGCGGGCGCACGCCTCGTAGCCTGCTTGCGTGCGCACCGAGCAGTTCACCCGCGCCCGTGACCGCCTCCTTCGGGAGGTGACGGCGGAGACTCCCATGGTCACCGTGCTCAATGAGACCGTGGCGGCGCTGCACGCGGTCACGCGCTTCTCCTGGTGCGCGGTGATGACGGTGGATCCCCGCACGCTGCTGCCGACCGGCGGGGTGGTCGAAGGGTTCTCGCCGGACGCCTGCGGCCCCTTCTGGGACAACGAGCTCCTCACCCCCGGCTTCAACAAGTTCAACACCCTGGCCCGCAGCACCGAACCGGTCGCCACGCTGTTCGAGGCCACGGACGGCGACCTCGTGCGGGCGCCGATCTACACCGACCTGTACGCCCCTCTGGGCGTCGCCGACGAACTCCGCGCCGCGTTCGTCGTGGGGGGCCGATGCTGGGGTGTCGCCGCCCTCCTCCGGGCCTCCGCGGACGGCCCGTTCCCCCGCCGCGAGGTCGAGCACGTCCAGGCTCTCCTGCCGTTGATCACCCGCTCCGTCAAGAGCAGCGCGTGCAGGCTCGAAGCCGACGCGGCCACCCCCACGGCGATGGTCGTCGTCGACGGCGCCAACGGGATCCGGGACCTCACCGTCGAGGCCGGCGAACTCCTCGACGACCTTCGCACCACCGGCGTCGACGAACCCGGTCTGCCCACGATCCTCGGCACCGTCGCGACGCGAGCCCGGTCGACCCGTACCGCGAGCCGGCTCGTCACGCGGGTGCGGGGCCGCTCGGGCCGCTGGTTCCGGGTCACCGCCGGTCCCATGCAGGGCGGCGCCGGCGACGTCGCCATGGTGATCGAACCGGCGAGGGCCGCGGACCTCACCCCGATCCTGCTGGAGTCCTACCGCCTCACGGAACGGGAGACCGAGATCGTCATGCTGCTCGCGCGGGGACTCACCACGAGAGAGATCGCCGCCGCGCTCACCCTCTCCGCCCACACGGTGCGCGACCACATCAAGGCCGTCTTCGGCAAGACCGGCACCACCACCCGCGGTGAGCTCGTAGCCCGCCTCTTCGCCGAGCACCTTCTCGACGGCTTCCACAACGCCGTCCACCGGGCCGTCTGACACCCCCGGGTCGGCGAGCGTGGCCGATCACCAGGGTCGGTGGCGCGGCGTGTACAGGGTCCGGTACTCGCCGGGCGGGACGCCGTAGGCGGCGCGGAAGAGGCGGCTGAAGTGGCCGGGGTCGCGGACCCCCCAGCGGGCGGCGATGGCGCCGACCGGACGGGTGGACAGGGCGGGATCGGTGAGGTCGCGGCGGCAGCGGTCCAAGCGTCGGCGGCGTATCCATTCGGCGACCGTGCACTCCTCGCTCTCGAACAGCTTGTGGAGTTGGCGGAGCGAGATGTTGTGGGCGGCGGCGATCTGCCGCGGGGTCAGGGCGGGGTCGTCCAGGCGCTGGTGCAGGTAGGCGTAGATGCGGTGCAGCAGGGCGTTGCGCTCGACCTCGGGCGGCACTGCCGCAGGCATGGCGAGGCGTCCGGCGAGGGCGGCGGCGACCAGGTCGAGCAGGGCGTTGGAGACGTGGACGGCTTCGGCGGGCCGGTAGGCGCCGGCGTCCGCGGTGACGCGCCGGAGCAGGGTCGATGCCAGGGCGGCGGCTCCTTCCTGCCCGGGCATGGGGACGGCGGTGAGCCGCGCGACCTGGGCCGGCGGCAACGGCAGCAGCGCACGGGGCATGGTGATGGAGACGACCTTCTTGGAGCGGCGGCCGGCGACCCTCGCCGAGGACGGCCGGGCGAGGTCGGTGAGGGTGAAGTCCCCTGGGCGCAGGTCTGCCCGGCGGCCGTCCTGGGTCACGGCGAACTCTTCGCAGGCGATCGCCAGTTTGAGCTCGTAGCCGTCGAGCTGCTCGGTGAATCCGGGGGTGCGGCGGCCTTCCCCCACCCCGGGAGCCGGGCCGCCGGCGCAGGTCAGCACGGTCGCTCTCATCGCTCCGACCTGCGTGACGGCGCAGTGACCGCGGAACCAGTCGTGCCGGCCGTTCGGGAAGACGTACTCGGCGGCCAGCGCCTCGCGGTGCATGTGCTGCCAGTAGCCGTGCCGCTCGGCGTCCGGCACGTCATCGGTGCTGAACAGCGTTCTCACGACCGCCGCCCCCTCCCCCGGCATGGCTTCGATCAGCGCCTCGCAAGCGAACCTCGCAGAGGCCCTATGGGCCCATCTGAACGAATGCGGAGCGCGCGGTCAACCGCCTTCGCGACAGCCGAGCGTGACGACGTACGGCGGGGTGAAGACGATGGCGTGCGGGGCCCTGAGCGCCGCGAGGCAGGAGCCCAGTTCATCCGCCGTGAGGAGTCCGGCGGAGATGAGGCGCTGCCCCAGTTGCTCGATCGCGATCGGGACCAGTTCGCGTCCCGGCGAGCCGGGTCCGCCCGAGAAGCCGATCGCCTCAGTGCACACGTCGGTGAGCCCGGCCTCGATGAACGCATGGCGCGCCTGGCCGCCCCACGCCAGATCGACCCCGGCCTCGCTCAACACGGTCCGCAGGCCGTTCCATGCCTTGGCCACGAGCCCGGAGGCCTCCCGATAGGGCGCGGCCACGAGACTGAGCCGTCCCGACAGGTCGTAGTCCTCGGTCACCAGCCAGCCGCCGGGACGCAGCGCCCGCGTCAGCCGCTCGACGACCGCACGCCGCTGCGGCAGATGCATCAGCAGCAGCCGTGCGTGGATCAGGTCGTAGTGCGCCTCGGGCAGCGGGTCCTGGACGATGTCGTGGCGCCGCACCTGCACTCCGTCAGTGGCGCGCAGGTGGCCGATGTCGATATCGGTCGCCATCACGTGGCCGCCGGGCCCGCTCATGGCGGCCATCACCCCGGCGACCGATCCGTTCCCGGCGCCGACCTCCAGGCACCGCCATCCCGGTCCGATCCCGGTCGTGCCCAGTGTCCGGGCGGTGGCCTCGTCGAAGGTCTCGGAGATGCACCGCAGCTGGCGTTCGATGAGATCGCTGCCTGCGAAAACGTAGTTCGTGCTCATTTCATGGTCCTTGGAGAGGCACGTTGGGGATCTTTCCGAAGGGACCGGCGTCGAAGGTGGCCCTGGTGGTGTCGCGAGGCGGGGCGGGGACGTACATGTAGGTGCGCTGCGGCAGGTCGGGCTCATCCAGGAGGAGGGTTCCGCTGAGGAAGGCGCCGGTGACGCCCTCGGTCGCGGCGCCCTGCCGCACGGCCCGGTAGGTGGTGCCGTCGCCGGTCGTCACTCGGAACGCGCCGTAGTCGCCGCCGAGGAAGTCGTCCGCGCGGAAGTACCCGCGGAATCCGGGCGGCCTGCCCAGCTTGCGACCGCCGATGTCGGTGAGGTCGAAGACGGCGATCAGGTACGAGCCGTCCCGGTAGAACGGGTGCACTCGGAGCCGGAAGCGCTCACCGCCCGACCCGGCGGCGGTGTCGACGGTCGCGGTGCGCTCGGCCACCACCGGCCCGTCCCCGTCGCGGAACCGGGAGGGCGGTCCCGCCTCTCCGCGCTTGGCGACGCCAGGCGTTCCGGTGGGGCGGTCGGTGCCCGTCGCCGGGCGAAGCGCGTAGGAGATCTCGACGCGCCGGTTGCGCGCGCGGCCCGCGGGGTTGTCGGCTCCGGCGGCGGTCGTCTCCTCGGCGATCGGCTCGTCGGCCGCCTTCCCGGCGACCTGGAAGCGGTAGCGCCGCGCGCCGGTCGCCTGTCGCAGCGCGTCGCGCACGGCGGCGGCGCGTCGCTCCGACAGGGGCTGGTTGTAGGAGGGCGCTCCCCGGCCGTCGGTATGGCCCACGACGGTGACCGGCTTGGCGGGGTCGGCCCGGTCGTTCAGATCAGCGGCCGCTCGGGCGACCGCCTGCCGGGCCGCGCCGGCCAGCTCGGCCGAGTCGAAGGCGATCCTCGTCGCGCCACCGCCGTCGAAGTAGCCCTCGCGAACGAGCGGCCCGCGCCGCAGCGCGCGTTCGCCGCCGCTGGGGCCTGGACCGCCTCCCGCCCGTCCGGGCACCTGGCACGCCGCCGTCCCCGCGGCGAGAGCGCAGCCGAGCACGACCGCCGTCCAGTGCCTGGTCATCCTTCCTCCCGTCCGCGGAGCCTCGTCCGCCGGTACCGCAGGCAAGCGTCGGGGCCGCAGGCGCGCTGCCGCCATGGAGGACGGTGCGCGGTCCTTGACGATCCGCGCACTCGCCGAAGACGCGGTGGCCACGGCCGTCTCGTCCGCTCACCCGGGCATCCGGAAGTCCGGCCGCATTGACGGCCAACGGGTGTGCACGCGTGTCCAAGGGCGGGCTGGGCCGACTCGGCGAGACTCGACGTACCGAGGCCGTTCAGTCGACCGCCGTCAGGGGGAGAGCATGAGAATCGGAGTGATCCCGGACAGTCCTCAGGAGCGCCGAGCGCTGGAGGCGGGGCTGGTCCCGACGCCGCTGTTCGAAACGCAGTTCGCGTTCACCCTGGCACGGGTGGTGATGACCGCGACGCACCTGGGCGTCTTCGACGCTCTCGCGGGCGGCCCCGCCACGCTTGAGGAGGTCGCCGAACGCTGCCGGACCCACCCGCAGGCCACCGGAAAGCTCCTCCTCGCGCTCGTCGGGGCCGGATACCTGCGGGCCGACCACGACACCTACTCGCTGACTCCGCAGGCAGGGACCTGGCTCCCGCGCCGCGGTCCGCGCTCCCTGGCCGACAAGCTGGAGTTCCAGTTCTACGAGTGGGACGTGATGGGGCACGCCGTCGAGTACGTGCGCACCGGCCGGCCGGTGGACGTCCACGAGCACTTGGACGACCTGGAGTGGGCGGCCTACCAGCGCGGTATGCGTGCGCTGGCGACCGTCCCCGCGCAGGAGGCGGCACGGCTGATCCCCGTTCCCGCGGGCGCCCGCGCCCTGCTGGACATCGGCGGGTCGCACGGGTACTACTCGGTGGCCCTGTGCCAGGAACATCCCGGGCTGTCCGCCGTGGTCCTCGACCTGCCCGAGGCGGTCGAACACGCGGCACCGCTGCTCGCCGCCGAGGGGATGGGCGACCGCGTCGTGCATCGCGAGGGCGACGCTCTGCACGACGATCTCGGTACCGAGGACTACGACGTCGTGCTGCTGGCGAGCGTCGCGCACCACCTCACCGCCGAGCAGAACCGGACCCTGGCCGAACGCGCCGCCCGGGCGCTGCGGCCCGGTGGTGTCCACGCCGTCATCGAGCCCTTCCGCCTCGACCCCACCGGGGAGGTCGGCCAGTTCGGCGCGCTCACCGACTTCTACTTCGGGCTGACGAGCCGCGCGGGCACGTGGTCGCCCGACGAGATCGCCCAGTGGCAGCGGGACGCCGGTCTGGCGCCGGACGCACCGGCCGTCCTCACCGGCACCGGGATCGGCCTTCAGACGGCCGTCAAGCGTCCCGGCTGACGGTGCCGGGCCGCCCCTGGCTCCCCGGGGTCAGGGGTGGTCGAGGTTGGGGGTTCCCGGTTCCAGCAGGGGGACGAGGGTCGGCGACGAACCGCCGGACGGTGGCGAGGGTCCGGCCGTCCCCGATCAGGGAGGGCAGCACTGATCAAGATCGTCCGGTCCGCCGTGCGTGCCGACGGTCGCGCCCCCGCCCCCAAGGGCGAGAGGCGCCATGACGAGAACGGGCCCGGAACCCACCCCGATTCCGGGCCCGCGGTCTTGCCGGAGGCGGAGGGCGGCCCCGGCGGGCGCGGGCGCGCCGCGCGGAAGGTAATGGCGGTGAGCGGCGCCGTTACCGGTTGACGGCTCGTTTCTTGCGGATTTGGGACGCAGTTGCGGCGTTTGGTTGAAAATGGGGTCTATTTGAATCTGGCACACTGAGGGCGTGACGGTTAATGATCCGTTGATCCGGCTGGCGCGTCCGGGAGACGCGTCGGCTCTGGCGGAGTTGCAGCACATTCTGGATAACGAGACGGAGTTCATGCTCCTGGAGCCCGGCGAGCGGGAGCCCGACCTGGAGCCGCTGAAGCTGCGCCTGGCCGCCTGCGCCGAGGGACGCAACCTGTCGTACCTGGTCGTGGCGCTGGACGGGCCCGCGGCGGTGGGCTACGTCGACGTGGTGGTGCTCCCCTACGCCAGGGCCAAGCGCACCGGCCGCGTGATCGCCGGAGTGCGCTCGGGCCATCGCGGCCGGGGTCTGGGCGGAGCGCTGATGCGGACGGCGGTCCAGGAGGCGCGGACGCGCGGAATGCGACGCCTGGAACTCACCGTCATGGAGCAGAATCGCCACGCCCTGGCGCTTTATCTGAATTGCGGCTTCCAGGTGGAGGGGCTCCGGCGGGCGGCGCTGGACGTCCAGGGGCACCGGGTCAACGAGTACTACATGGGCCTGCTGCTGGACTGAGCCCGGAGCGGTATCGCGGGATCCGCCCGCGCGCCGGGAGGGCCGAGGGACCGGCAGGCGGGTTGCCGGCCCCAGGGCGGGATCACCGGTTCGCGGGTTTCCCGGGGCTGTGGAGCCAGACCTCGAAGAAGGCGTCCAGGTCCCGACCGGAGATCCTTTCGGCGAGGGCCTCGAACTCCCCGGTGCTGCCGTTGCCGTACCGCTTGTCGGCCACCCACGTGCGCACGAGCCGCAGGAACGGCCCGTCACCGATCTTGTGCCGCAGGGCCTGCAGGGTCATCGCGCCGCGGAAGTAGATCGCGCGGTGGAACAGCTGGTCGCGGGTCGGGTCGGCGAGCACGACGTCCCAGAACGGGGGCCGGTCCGGCTGGATGGGCGGCGGGTTCTCGTAGGACTGCTCGAACGACAGCTGCGCGGACTGGCCGCCGTGCTTCTCCGCCCAGTACCACTCGACCCACTTCGCGAAGCCCTCGTTCAGCCAGACGTCCTTCCAGTCGCGGACCGAGACGCTGTCGCCGAACCACTGGTGGCTTATCTCGTGCGCGACACCGCGCTCGATGGGCGGGCTCTGGTAGGTGGGGCGGGTCTGGGTCTCCAGCGCGTTCTCGAGATTGAGCGGCGGCACGTTGTCGTTCTCGACGATGGAGCCGGTGCTGGTGAACGGGTAGTCGCCGAAGTAGCCGGCCAGCTCGTCGGTGACCCGCGTGGTGTGGCGCGGCGTGCTCAGCGCGTCGGGGTCGGAGGCGATGTCCGGGTCGACCGCGTCGAGCTGCGGGACGCCCTTGGGGGTGGTCGTCGTGGAGACGTTGAACCGTCCGATCGAGTTGGTCACCAGGTACGTCGCCATCGGCCGGTCCTCCCGCCACAGGAAGGTGTCCTTGCCGTGGGCGGTCCACTGCTTCACGAGGCGTCCGTTGCCGATCGCCTTGAGGCCCTGGGGGACGGTCGTCTCCAGCGTGACCAGCGCCTTGTCGCGCGGGTGGTCGTTCGCCGGAAACCAGGTGGACGCGCCGTTGGGCTCGCCCATGACCGTCGCGCCGTCCCTGGTGGGGACGAATCCGTACGGGAGGTCGAAGATGATCGGGCCGCTCAGGACCTCCGGCACCCCGTCGTACCGGACGGTCACGGTGAACGCGCTCCGCTTCCGCAGCCCCTTCGGCGGGGTGATCTCCAGCTCGCGCTCGCCGGTGCGGTCGTAGGACGCCTTGCGGCCGTTCACGCTCACCGACCGCACGTTCATCTTGTAGAAGTCGAGGTTGAACCTGGAGAGGTTCTGGGTGGCGGTCGCCTTGATGGTGGTCGTGCCGGTGAGCTCGTCGGTGCCGGGGTCGTAGGCCGTCTTCAGGTGGTAGTGCGTGACGTCGTACCCGCCGTTGCCGAGGTAGGGGAAGTAGGGGTCGCCGATGCCGGGGGCGCCCGGCTCGTACCGGACGTCGGCGCCCGCGGCGGGCGCGAACAGCCCGAGCGCGGCGGCGCCGGCCGCCGCGACCGCCAGCGGAAGCCGGCGGGCGGATCTGAGAGTCGCCATCGAGTCCCTCTCCGTCGAGGTCGGACGATCGCCTCCGCGGCGCGCCGGCCCCGGGGCGATCCGAACTTGATCATTTACGTGCCCGCCCGGGATGTCGGCCAAGCCTCACAAAACGATCTTGTCGGGCGGCCCCGCGCGCGGCGGCCGGGCAAGGCGTCACGTCCAGCTGAGGCGTTCGGCGAGGAGGGCCTGCTGGGCCGGGTTCCCCGCCAGGGCGAGGGCGCGGCGGTCGGCTGTATGGGCCTCAAGGCGGCGGCCCAGGTCGCGCAGCAGTTCGGCGCGGACGGCGTGGTACAGGTGGTGGCCGTCGAGGGCCCCGGCGAGCGGCGCGAGCGCGTCCAGGGCGGCGGCCGGCCCCTGGACGTAGCGGACGGCGACGGCGCGGTGCAGCCGGACGATCGGCGTGTCCGTCATGCGCAGGAGCATGTCGTACAGGACGAGGATCTGCGTCCAGTCGGTGTCGTCCCACGTGGGAGCCTCGGCATGGCAGGCGACGATGGCGGCCTGGAGCTGGTACGGCCCGGGCCGTCTCATCGCGGCGGCGCGGGCGATGAGCCGGGAGGCCTCGGCGACGGCCTCGTGGTCCCAGGCGCCGCGGTCCTGGTCGCGCAGCGGGACGAGGTGGCCGCCGTCGAAGCGGGCGGCGGTGCGGGCCTGGTGGAGCCGGATGAGGGCGAGCAGGCCGAGGACCTCGGGCTCGCGCGGCATGAGCCAGGCGAGGCTCCCGGCCAGCCATTCGGCGTCCTCCGCGAGGTCGCGGGCGTGCGGGCGGTCGCCGCCGCTGGTCAGGTAGCCCTCGTTGAACAGCAGGTACACGACGGCGAGGACCTGGTTCACCCGCGCGTCGAGCTCGTCGTCCGACGGGATCCGGTACGGGATCCGCGCGTCGGTGATCTTGCGCTTGGCGCGGGTGATGCGCCGCGCGACGGTCGTCTCCGGGACCAGGAACGCGGCGGCGATCTGCCCGGTCGTCAGCCCGCACACGGTGCGCAGCGTGAGCGCGACCTGCGCGGCCACGGGGAGCGCGGGGTGGCAGCAGACGAAGATCAGCTTGAGCCGGTCGTCGGGCTCGCCGGGCACCGGCCACTGGAGCCGGGCGAGCTTGTCGCGGTAGTTGGCCCGACGGCGCAGCAGGTCGATGCCGCGGCGCCGGGCGGTGGTGAGGAGCCAGGCGTCCGGATGGTCGGGGACGCCCTCCTCGGGCCAGCGCCTCAGGGCCGTCTCGACGGCGTCCTGCATGACGTCCTCGGCGGCGGCGAAGTCCCCGAGCGTCCGGATGAGGCACGCCGTCAGCCGGCCCGCGTGCTCGCGCACCACGCGGGCCAGCTCGGCGTGCGCCTCGTCGGTCACCGGATGCGGTCCCTCAGGTGATCGGACGGATCTCGACGACCGGGCAGGCGGGCCAGCCGCGGGCGATGGCGAGGACCTCGTCGAGGTCGGCGGCCTCGACCTCGGCGTAGCCGCTCACGACCTCCTTGCCCTCGACGAACGGGCCGTCGGTGAGCAGCGGGTCCGGCCCGTCCAGGCGCAGGGTGGTGGCCGTGTGCGCGGGCTCCAGATGCGCGTGATGGGTGATCTGGGCCGAATACCGGGCGAACCACTCCGCGACCCGCTCGTACGCCGCCTGGCGGTCGCCCTCGCTCATGGCGGCCAGTTCCTGGGCGTACTCCTCGGTCTCGACGAACATGAGAACGTACTTCACTTGCGTCTTCCCCTCCGTCGGGGTCGGCCGGTCAGCCGGCGGGCAGGGTCGCGTACAGGTCGATCCCGTTGCCGTCCGGGTCGAGGACGGTGGCGTACCGCATCCCCCAGAACGCGTCCCACGGCTCCTTGACCCCGGTGTACCCCGCCTCGGTCAGCTCGGCGTACTTGGCGTCCACCTCCTCGGGGGCCGCGGCCTGGAACGCGAGGAAGTTCCGCGCGCCGCCGGACGGCCTCGTCCAGCCGGGCAGGGTGGGGACCCGGAACGCCTCGGTGTCGAGCATGATGTGCAGCCCGCCGGGCAGGTCGCAGCCCGCGTGGTCGGGGTAGGCGGAGTCGACCTTGAACTCCAGGCCGAGCCGGCGGTAGAAGGCGATGGCGGCGTCCATGTCGGACACCACGATGTCGATCGTGTTCATCGTCAGGTCCATGACGTGCTCCTCTGGTGGCGTCGAGCGGCTCTCTCACCCCCTAGACGATCGGCCGAAGGCCCGATACGACACCTCCGCGAAGGATTCCGCCGCGGGGGTCGCCGGGCGCGCACGGCGCTCATCGTCGCCGCGCGGATGCCGTTCCGCAAGGCAGAATCGGGGGGTGGCGAAGAGATGTCCCTGCGGTGGCGGCCCCCGGTATCGGGACTGCTGCGGGCCGTTGCACCGGGGCGAGGAGACGGCGGCGACGGCGGAGCGGCTGATGCGGTCGCGGTTCAGCGCGTTCGCGGTGGAGGACGAGGCGTACCTGCTGGCGACCTGGCACCCGGCGACCCGCCCGGAGCGGATCGGTTTCGAGGACGGCATGCGCTGGACGGAACTGGAGATCGTCCGCACCGAGGGCGGCGGCCCCGACGACGACAAGGGCGTCGTGGAATTCCGCGCCCATTACCTGGCGGGCACGGAGCCCGGGGAATTGCACGAGGTCAGCCGGTTCGTGCGCCATGACGGCGTGTGGGTCTACGTCCGCGGCAAAGTGAGCTGACATTCCGCCGCGCGGGTGAGCGGCATCGCCCGTGCGGGGGAAGGGCGGCCCCGAGGCGCGCTGAGAGCGTGTGGACGCGGGCGAGGGACGTCCGCGGAAAAGGGGATCCGCATGTCACGGAGAAGACGCGCCGCGGTCGCCGGAACCGCCGTGCTCTGCGCGGCCGGGGCGGTCGGCACGGGCAGCGCGATGGCGCAGGACAGGGGGCCGCTTCCCAAGGAGGCCCACGTGACCGGGGACGCGTGGGTGAAGTACCCGGGCGACCCCGAGTACCCGTACCGGCGGTTCGTCGTCGACACGCACGGCGGGCCGTGGAAGGTCGTCGACGGCAAGATCGTCATGGGCGCCGCACGGGGGACGGTGAAGTTCGACCACTACGCGCCGGACGAGCCCGGCGGGCCGTCGAAGCACCATTGGGGCTCGATCGAGGTCGACTACGTGATGGCGGCGGGGCCCGTCGCCGTCGTGTCCGGAATCCGGCAGGACGACGAGCACGGCATTCCGGCGAACGAGAAGCGCGCCAACCTGACGTTCTACCAGTCGCCGCGCGGCCACAGGTTCGACCGGATGGGCTTCTCCTGGGGCGTCGTCTTCCCGCAGTGCCACCAGATGGGCGAGGGGCCGGCGCCGTTCAGCACGAACAGTTCCGGTCCATTCGGGAAATGGCTGGAGGGGTACACGGTGAAGGACGCGCCGCTGCCGCTCCCGGCCGGTGAGGTCCAGCCCCCGGACAATCCCCCCGACTGCTCGTTCGCCGGCGGGTAGGCTCCCCGCCGTGGACGACGCCGCGGCGATCCTCGCCCAGGCGGGCGCGGTCACGACACCGGTCCCGTTCTGAGCCGCCGCCCGCAGCGGGCCAGCAGCGCCAGCAGCAGGACGGGCGCGACGAACACGGCGGCGCGCAGGGTGGTGAGGTCGGCGAGCGCCCCGAGCACGAGCGGGGCGACGCCGATCGCCACCCCGGACGCGAGCGCGCACCGCGCCGCGGCCCGCGCCGGCTCGGCCGGGCGCGCGGCGAGGGCCTGCCCCAGGATCACCGGGTACAGCAGCGCCACCCCGAGCCCCGTCACCACCAGCCCGGCGACCGCGACCGGCGCGGGCGACGTCCACAGCACCGCGAAACCCCCGATCCCGACGGCCGCCGCGAGCGCGAGCAGCCGGTCGGGCCGTCCCCCGCGCCGGACGACCGGGCCCGCGACCGCCCGCCCGGCGGCCATCCCGAGCACGAACCCCGCCGACAGCGTGGCCGCGGCCCCCGAGCCCAGCCCCTTGGCGCTCCCGAGGAAGTCCGCGGCCCAGAACACCATGCAGAACTCGACCCCCACGGCCAGGACGAGATCGACCCACCGCCCCCAGAACCCCGTCCCGTCTCGCCCGGCACCGGCGGACTCTGCGGCGGCAGGCCCGGCACCGGTGGGCCCGACTTCCGCAGGGCCGGCATCGGTCGGCCGGGCACCGGCGGCGGCGCCGACGGGCGCGCTGCGCGGGGGCTGGGCGGGCGCCCGGTCGACCCCGGCGGGGATGCGGTGCGGGCGGACGAGCAGGAGGAGGGCGGCGGCCGCGAGGAGGGGCGGGGCGGCGAAGGCGGTGCGCCAGCCGAGGCCGTGGGCCAGGGCGGCGCCGATGAGGATCGGGGAGAGCACGGACGCGGCGCTGGAGACCGCGTTGGCCTCCCCGATCTGGATCGTTCCATCGCCGTGGTGCGCGGCGCGCAGCGCGGTCGGGACGAGTTGGACGAGACCTGCGCCGCCGAGGCCGAGGACCAGGGCGCCGGCGGCCGTGCCGAGGCGTCCGCCGGAGGCGGCGAGCAGCGCGGCGCCGCCGACGAGCGCGGCCAGGGCGACGGGGATCCCGGCGCGCCCGAGCCGCTCCGCCGCGCGGTGCCCGGTCAGCCCCACGACCACCAGCCCGAGGGCGAAGGCGGAGGGGTACAGGGCGGCCTCGGTGCGCGGCAGGCCGCGTTCCTCCCGCAGTTCGGGAAGGATCGCGCCGAGCGCGGTGAGCAGGTAGCCGAGACATCCGAAGGCGGCGTACAGCCCGAGCGTCCCGGCCGTCCGACCGGCGAGCAGACCCGCACCGGCAGGCTTCATCGCGCCTCCTCTATTAAACTCGTGGTACGAGGATAAGTCGCACGGGCCAGGATGTCAGCCATGGAGCGGATGACCGCGCACTCGGCGCGCGCGCTGCGCAGCCAGGGAGTCCTGGCCGTGCTCCGGTACGTGCACGCGCACCCGTCCGCGAAGCGCGCGGAGGCGGCGCGGGCGCTGGGGCTGAGCAGCGGGTCCGCGACCGAGATCATCGGACGGTTGAAGGCGGCCCGCCTGGTGGACGAGGTCCACGCGCCGACCGGCGGGCGCGGCCGCCCCTCCCCGGCGCTCGTCGCCCACCGGGACGGCCCGCTCGTGTGCGTCGTCGACATCAGCCACGAGCGCTGGCGGGCGGGCTGCGTCGAGCTGGGCGGGCGCGTCGTCGCGGAGGAGGCGGGCGGCCACTCCGGCACCCCGGACGTCCTCGGGACGCTCGGCGACCGCGTGTCGGCCCTGCACGCCCGCTACGGCCGCCGGCTCCGCGCCGTCTCCGCCTGCGTCGCGGGCACGGTCAGCGGGACGACGGTCGTCCAGGCGTCCGGGATGGGCTGGCGGGACGTGGACCTCGAACCGCTCCGGCCGCCGGGGATCCCCCTGCTCGTCGGCAACGACGCCTCGCTCGCCGGGCTGGCCGAGGCGAGGCGCGGGGCGGGCGCGGGGACGCGGGTCGTCCTGCACCTGACGGTCGAGGTCGGGGTCGGGGGCATCCTCGTCGTGGACGGACGGCCGGTGGACGGCGCCACCGGCGCGGGCGGCGAGTTCGGCCACATGCCGTTCGGCGACCCGTCGCTCCGCTGCCCCTGCGGCGCCGACGGCTGCTGGGACCTGGAGGTCGACGGGCGTGCCATGGCCCGTGCGCTCGGCCGTCCCGAACCGCGAGACCCGCGCACGGCGGCCGGGCAGGTGATCGCCGCCGCGGCGTCCGACCCCGCGGCCCGCGCGGCCGTCGAGACCGCCGCGCACGCGCTGGGACGGGGCGTCGGCGCCCTCGCCAACGCCCTGGACCCCGGCGTGGTCACGCTCTCCGGCCTGGCCACCGAGCTGGCCGCGACGGCGCCCGCCGCCCTGGAGGCCGGCTACGCCTCCGCCCTGATGCGCTACCGCCGGCCGGCGCCGCCGCCCGTCCTGTCCTCGACGCTCGGCCGGCAGGGGCCCCTCACCGGAGCCGCCGACGCCGCCTTCGACGCCCTCCTCACCGAGGGCGGCCTCGACGCCTGGTCGCGTGCCTAGGCCTGGCGCCACTCCGGGACGGCGCCGGCCTCGTGGAGGCAGAAGTCGGGCGCGCCTTCGAGGGCCTTCTCCTCGCCGCCCGGCGTGTAGGTGACGATCAGGCGCAGGGGGCGCCACGTCATGTTGTAGGTGGAGTGCCAGACGCCCTTGGGGATGTGGACCGCGTCGCCCTCGCGGATCACGAACGGCTCGCCGTCGTCCACCATCTGCGCGGCCTCACCGGAGATCACGTAGATGACCTCCTCGGCGTTCGGGTGGTTGTGGCGCGCGTGCCCCTTGCCGGGGTTGACGATCACCTCGCCCAGCGTGCTGCCCGCCCCGGGCACCGCGGACGGGGTGACGAACCACTTGATCGACCCCCAGTCGAAGGTCATGGTCGTCACGTCACCGGGGTTCCTCAGCATCAGATCTCCAGGTTCTTGAAGGCCGCCACCTGCGCGGTGATCGCCTTCTCGGTGGGCAGGCGCTCGACGGAGGAGGCGCCGAAGAAGCCGACGACTCCCTCCGTCCGGGACAGCACGTACGCGGCGTCGCCGGGCTCGGCGATGGGGCCGCCGTGGCACAGCACGAGGACGTCGGGACGGACGGCGGCCGCCGCGTCCCGCATGGCCTGCACCCGCTCGACCGCCTCGTCCAGCGTCAGGGCCGTCCCGGCGCCGATGCTGCCCTTGGTGGTGAGGCCGACGTGCGGGACGAGCACGTCGGCGCCGGCCTCGGCCATCGCCCGCGCCTGGTCCTCGTCGAACACGTACGGGGCGGTGACCAGGCCGCGCTCGTGCGCGAGCCGCACCATCTCGACCTCCAGCTCGTACCCCATGCCGGTCTCTTCGAGGTTCTGCCGGAAGACGCCGTCGTAGAGCCCGACCGTCGGGAAGTTCTGCACGCCCGCGAAGCCCATGGCCTTGAGCCGATCGAGGAAGACCGGCATCACCCGGAACGGGTCGGTGCCGCACACCCCCGCCAGCACGGGCGTGTCCCGGACGACGGGCAGCACCTCCGACGCCATCTCCACCACGATCTGGTTGGCGTCGCCGTAGGGCAGCAGGCCGGCCAGCGAACCGCGGCCGGCCATCCGGTAGCGGCCCGAGTTGTAGATGATGATCAGGTCGACGCCGCCCGCCTCGGCGCACTTGGCGGACAGGCCGGTGCCCGCCCCCGCGCCGATGACGGGCCTGCCCTCCTCGACGGTGTTCCGCAGCCGGAACAGGACGGTCTCGCGGTTCACTGCGCGCCCTCCGAGATCAGCCGGTGCAGCCGGTCGGCCATCGCGCGGCCGAACTCCGGGTCGTTGATGTTCATGTCGAGCCTCTCCGTCTCCACGGCCCCCTCCATGGCCGCGAAGCACGCCTCGTCCGCCCCCGGGTCGTGGAAGGGCATGCCGGGCGCGTCCAGCGCCGAGACGCCTCCGAGCGGGACGAACAGGACGGTCGGCCCGGTCGCGGCCGCCAGCTTGGCCGCCACCCTCCGGCCGAGCTCGGCCATCTCCTCCGGCGTCGTCCGCATGAGCGTCACGGTCGGGTTGTGGACGTACAGGTTCCGGCCCGCGAACCGCTCGGGGACGGTGTCGCGCGGCCCGAAGTTGACCATGTCCAGGGCTCCGGGCGCCACGACCTGCGGCACCCCGTGCCGTCCCGCCGCCGTGAGCCGGTCGGGCCCGGCCGACAGGACGCCGCCCACGAGGTCGTCCGCCAGCTCGGTCGTGGTGAGGTCGAGGACCCCGGCCAGCAGCCCGCTGTCCACGAGCCCCTCCAGCGCCCGCCCTCCGGCGCCCGTCGCGTGGAAGACGAGGACCTCGTAGCCCAGCTCGTCCAGCCGCTCCCGCGCCGCGTCCACCGCCGGGGTCGTCACCCCGAACATGGACGCCCCGACGAGGGGCCGCTCCTCCGCCGCGGGCTCCGGGGCCGCGTGCGCCTTCGCCATCCCGGCCGCCGCCGCGGCGGCGTTCCCGAGGATCAGCCGCGACACCCGGTTCACGCCCGCGATGTCGACGACGCTGTAGGTGAGCGTGACGTCCTTGGCGCCCACGTAGGGCGAGACGTCCCCGGACGCCATCGTCGACACGATCAGCTTGGGCAGCCCGATGGGCAGGTCGCGGACGGCGCGCGCCGCGATCGACGATCCGCCGCTGCCGCCGACCGCGAGCACGGCGTCCACCCGCCCCAGCGCGGCGAGGACGATCGCCGCGCCCTCGCCCATCGCCGTGACGGCCGCGCCCCGGTCGCCCGCGTCCCGCAGGGCCTGGAGCGACGTGCCCCCGGCCTCCGCGACCTCCTCGGCGGAGACGTCGGCCTCCACATCGGAGGGCCCGACACCCACGTCCACGAGGACGGTGTCGCAGCCCAGTTCCCGCACCCGCTCGCGGAGCCACACGTACTCCGCGCCCTTCGTGTCGAGCGTCCCCAGCAGCACAACGGTCGCCATCGAGCCTCCCATCCCCGATACCGATTCCCACGCCGATCACTCGGCAAGCCTGTCTCTCCAGGCGGCCCGCGATCGGCGGAGCGGGAGGGAGGCCCCGGCTCACGGGCGGGTGTCGGTCAGGCGGGGACGGGGGTCTCGGTGACGGCGCCGTCCTCCAGGGTCAGGACGCGGTCGGCCTCCGCGAGGAGGGACTGGTCGTGCGTCGCCACCAGGACGGTCACGCCTTCGCTGGCGGCGACCGCGCGGAACAGCGGCATGATCGCGGCGGCCGTCTCGGAGTCGAGCTGGCCCGTGGGCTCGTCGGCCAGGAGGAGGCGGGGGCGGTTGGCGAGGGCGCGGGCGATCGCCACCCGCTGGCGCTGGCCGCCGGAGAGCTCGTAGGGGCGCTGCAGCGCGTGGTCGGCCAGGCCGACGAGGCCCAGCAGGACGCGGACCCGCTCGTCCCGCTCGGCGGCGGGAGTGCGGACGAGGCGCAGCGGGACCTCGACGTTCTCGGCGGCCGACAGAACGGGGATCAGGCCGTGCGACTGGAACACGTAGCCGATGTCGTCGCGGCGCAGGGCGAGGAGCTCGTCCTCGGAGAGCGCGCCGACGTCGCGCCCGTCGACGCGGACGGTGCCGCCGTCCGGGCTGTCGAGGCCGCCGATCAGGTTGAGGAGGGTCGTCTTGCCGGAGCCCGAGCGGCCCTTCATCGCGACGATCTCGCCGGGCGCGATGGCGAAGGACGCCCCGCGCAGGGCCCGCACCTCGATCTTGCCCGTCCGGTAGGTCCGGACCAGGTCCTCCACGGCCACCATCGGCGTGGTCATCAGCTCTCCTCCCGGTCGGGCCAGACGCCGACGTGGTCGCTCTCCAGGGCGAGGCGTACGCGGTCGCGCATGTCCAGCGCCTCGGTGAAGCCCTTGGGCAGCTGGACGCGGCCGACGCGGTCGAGGAGGGCGTACTCCTCCACGACGCGGGTCCCGTCGTCCTCGGAGCGGCGGCGGACCTCCACGCTGGTGCGGCCGTCGCGGATGCCGATGGTCCGGTCGACGCGCTCGGACACCTGCGCGTCGTGGGTGACGACCACGGTGGTGGTGCCGAGCTCCTCGTTGACGCGGCGGAGCGCGGCGAACACCCCGGCGGCGGTGGCGGTGTCGAGCTCGCCGGTCGGCTCGTCCGCCAGCACGACCTGGGGCTCGTTGGCCACGGCGACGGCGATCGCGATGCGCTGCTGCTCGCCGCCGGACAGCTCCGCCGGGCGGCGGTCCGCGCAGTCGCCGACGTCCAGCATGCCGAGCAGCTCGGCGGCGCGGGTGGCGCGCTCGCGGCGCGACCGCCCGGCGAACCGCATGGGCAGCTCGACGTTCTGCGCGGCGGTCAGGTACGGCAGGAGGTTGCGGGACGTCTGCTGCCAGATGAACCCGACCTTCTCGCGCCGGAACACCAGCCGCTCCTTGGACGCCATGGTCAGCAGGTCGGAGCCGGCGACGCGGGCGACGCCGGCGGTCGGCACGTCCAGGCCGGACAGGATGTTCAGCAGCGTCGACTTCCCCGAGCCGGACGCGCCCACGATGGCCACGAGCTCGCCCGGGTCGATCAGCAGGTCGAGCCCCTGCAGGGCGACGACCTCCACGCCGTCGGTCTTGTAGATGCGCACCAGGTTGTCGCAGACGATGTGGGCGCCCTCGCCGTAGACGGGCCCGCGCTCGGCGGCGCGGCGCTCCAGTTCGGCGAGATCGGTCGTTTCGGTCATCACTCCCCCGTTCTCAGGGCGTTGCCGGGGTCGGTGTCGAAGGCGCGGTCGACGGCGATGGCGGCGGCCGCGGCCAGCAGGAGCGCGGCGAGCAGCCCGAGCAGCGCCGGGACGCCCGGGACGTGCGCGGTGACGGCGAAGCCGCCGGTGTAGGGGCGCAGGTCCACGACCGGCCCGGTGATCTCCGGGAGCAGCAGGCCGAGCACCCAGCCGGCGCCGACCGCGCACAGCAGGACGGGCGCGAGCTCCACGAGGGCGAGGCCCCGGCTCTGCCGGCGGCTCAGCCCGAGGGCGCGCAGGTGGGCGACCATCCGGCCGCGGGCGCGGGCGCCCACGACGAGCACGAGCAGGACGGCGAGCAGCCCGTACACGCCGCCCGCGAGGGCGCCGTTCCGGAAGGTCTCGTGGACGACCGACACCAGCGGCAGCCCCGTCATCTCCCGCAGCACCCGCTGCCGCAGCACGATGTCGTCCCCCGGCGCCGCGGCGCGCAGCGCCTTGACGTCGATGTGGTCGCCTGCGACGAAGACGTGGGAGGTGAACCCCGTCGCGCCGGCGACGCTCTTGTAAGGGACGATGACGAAGGCGCTGTTCTTCTCCTGCCCGGGGAAGCGCTCGATCTGGCGGGACGGCTTGACGGTCACCGGGTCCATGCCGGCGCGGCTGAGCGTCACGGTGCCCGAGCCCAGGGTGCGGGCGGCCAGGGGCGACACCAGCGCGCCCGTGCCGCTGTCCGGGATGCCGGGCACCTCGGGGGCGAGCCTCCGGTAGGCGTCGAGGTCCACGCCGACCACGGTCACCGGCGCCGGGTCGGTGGCGGACGACGCCCGGGTGATGACCCGGACCCGGACGGCGCCGGTGACGCCGCGCACCGCGCGGATGCGGCGGAGGCCGGCCTCGTCCAGCGACGCCGCCTCGACCCGCGCCTCGGCGCCGACCTCGGCCCAGGAGGCGCGCTCCTGCCCGACCCTCAGCGCGGTGTCCACGGTGGAGGTGAAGCCGGCGATGGTCGCGGCCAGCAGCAGGACGGCGAGCGGCAGCGCCCCGACGAGGTTCTGCCGGGACGCGCGGGCGACGCCGATGAACGCGACGGCCCCGGTCCGCCGCCGCAGCAGCGGCCCGGCCGCCCGCAGCAGGTACGGGTAGACGCGCAGGACGAGCACGCCGAGCGCCGCGCCGAGCAGGGCGGGGACGGCGGCGACCAGCGGGTCGGTGCCGGCGGACGCGCCGCGCTCGCGCAGCAGCACGACGCCGATCACGGCGAGCACCACCAGCAGGCCGTCCATGACGAGCCGCCGCCGGGACGGCCGCGCCGCGGCGAGGTCGTCGCGGCGCTCGGCGACCGAGCCGAGCCCGCCGCCGCGCTCGCGCAGGACCATGACCGCCGAGACGCCGAGCACGGCCAGGACGAGCAGCCCGATCGCGACCAGCGAGGACGGCTGCGGCGGGCCGGCGTCCAGCAGCCGTCCGGCCGCGTACCCGAGCAGGGCGGCCGGGACGGCGGCGAGCGCGGTCAGCCCGCAGGCGGGCGCGGCGAGCTGGCGCAGCGACGCGCCGCGGGCCCGCATCACGCCGAGGATCGGGCGGAGCCGCTCGCCGAGCAGGCCGGCGGCGAGCAGCAGCAGCCCGGCGGCCACGGCGACGAGGCCGCCGAAGGCGAGGCCGACGACGGACTGGGCGGTGTGGAGCCGGGCGATGAACTCCTTCAGCCGGTTGTCCAGGGCGGTCGAGACCTCGCAGGGGAAGAGGTCGGCGCGGCCTTCGACGGCGGAGCGGAATGCGTCGAGGTCGCGGACCATGACCCGGGTCTGCTCCGCGCTGACCGCGCCGGTGCGGACCGGGAAGCGCCAGTCGTAGGTCAGCTTCAGGCGCGGGTCGCGGGTGAGGCGCGAGTACGCGAAGGCGTCGATCAGCGCCGTGCCCGCGTCGGCCTCGATGGTGCTGTTGGGCAGGTACTCGATGGTCGGGTGCAGGATCCGGGCGCGCGGCCGCCAGAACTGGTCGGTGGCGTCCACCGGCTCGTACAGACCGACGATGCGGACGCTCGTGCCGCCGAGATCGATCCGGTCGCCGAGCTTGTAGCCGAGCTGGTCGGCGTACTTCTTGGCGACCGCCACGCTCATGTCGCCGCTGGTCTGCCCGGGCTTGTTGAAGGGGTAGCGGCCGGAGACGAAGCGGATGCGCCGCCAGGCGCCCGGCTCGAAGCCGAGGTAGAGGATCCTCGGGCGGCGGAAGTCCCCTTCGACGCGGTCGCCCGGGGAGGTGACCGACGACTCGGGCTCGCCGGTGACCTCGGCGAGGGAGCGGGGCAGCCGGTCCCGCCAGGCGAGGGCGTTGGAGGTCAGGGCCGCCTCGCCGGGGACGGCGGCGAAGGCGCCGGTGCCGCCCGCCTCCCCCTTCACGTGGACGTCGGCGCCGGTGTCGGCGCCGACGGCGGCGGCCGCGGCGCGGTCGTACCCGGCGGTCGTCCGGGACGGGACGGCGACGGCGAGCAGCGCCGACACCAGCATCAGCACGGCCAGCGCGGTGATCGGCGCCCACTGCGCGCGGACGAGCCGCATCCCGGCACTCCTCATCGGTCCTCCCCCACGCGCAGCCCGGCACCGAGGTTCCGGCGCCGCAGCGTCCGGATGACCGGCGCGAGCACGAGCCCGAGCACCACCGCCACCCCGCCGGCGACGGCCAGCACCACGGGCCACTGGACGACCAGCGCGGCGGGCGGGTACGGCTCGGCCGCCTGCACGCTGAGCACGACGTGCGGGACGACGAGCCGCGCCACGACCAGGCCGAGGACCGTCCCGCCGAGCAGGCCGAGCCCGACCAGGTACGCCTGCTCGATCGCGAGCATCCCGGCGACCTGCCTGGGCGGCACCCCGAGCGCCCGCAGCACCGCGAACTCCCGGTACCGCTCGCCGGCGGTCACCGCCGCGTTCACCACGAACGCGATGACGGCGAACGCCAGCGCCGCGGCGAAGCCGAGGACGAGCGCGCCCTGGAGCGCCGCGCCCAGCGGGGCGTCGCGGAGCCGGGAGCGCGTCTCGACGCGGTCGGCCGCGACCTCGCCCCAGGCGGGATGGCCGGCCAGTTCCCGCACGGCCGGGGCGGTGCGGCCGCCGCGCGCCGACGCCCACCACTCCCGCGGGGTGATGGTCTCGCCGCCCGAGCCGTCCACGGCGAGCCGCGACTGGGTGAGGGTGGGCAGGTCGACCAGGACGCCCGGCCTGCCGGGCGGCACGCTCGGCAGCGCGGGCGCGATGCCCGCGACCTTGACGGGCTGGTCGCCGTCGATGGTGCTCACGGTGACGGTGCCGCCGACGCCGACCTTCGCGCGGCTCGCCATCTCCTTGGTGACGACGCCCGGCACGACCGGCAGCAGGTCGGTGTTCTTGATGTCGTGCGAGGGCGGGGCGCCCGTGCCGAGCATCGCGTGGACGGCCGTGCCGGTCGCGTAGCCGTAGAAGCCCTGGCGGTCGAGGGTGGGCGACGAGGGGATCGTGAGGGTCGCCAGCGCGTCCGCGGTCTGCTTGGCGGCCGTCTTGATCGGATGCTCCAGGTCCTGCGGCCCGGCGAACGCGTCCCAGCGGGCCCCTGCGGGGAGCGTGGCCTGGCCGGTGCCCTCGCCGGCGATGCTCCGCAGCTCCAGGTCGAGCCTGCCCGAGATCTTGTTGTCGTCGTAGTTGAAGTGGATCCCGCGGACCGACAGCGGGAAGGACGGCACCCCGTCCTGCCCCGCGAGCTGGGCGGTGTCCAGGGCGGCGGTGTGCTTCTCGCCGTCCGCGTCGATGCCGGGCAGGGGCACCTGCCGCGTGAGCCCGTTGGCGTCGACGATGCTCACCACGAACTTGTAGCCCTCGCCGAGCGGCGGCACGTAGTCGGGGGGCACTTCGGGCTCCGGGCCGGAGCGGCTGAGGCGCAGGTCGAACAGCAGCCGCTTCGGCGCGCCGGGGACGGTCAGCGCCGGGACGGCGGGACGCGACCGCGCCAGCTCGTCCAGCCGCAGGTCGTCCCGCAGACCGGGGCTGACGCGCAGGAGCGGGCCGAGCTTCCTCGCGTCGACGCCGAGCAGCGTCGCGGGTTCGGTGCCGAGGTCGGCGTCCATGCGCAGGACCCCGCTCGCGGCCGAGACGCCCGGCAGCGCCGCGAACCGCCCGGCCTGCCCGAGCGGTTCCGGGGCCGCCTCCCGGGCCGAGACGGCCAGCCGCAGGTCGGCGCCGCTCTGGAAGTCGGCCTGGTCGGTCTGCGACCGCCGCCAGGTCGCCATCGTCGTCACCGACAGCACGCCGACGGCCATCGCCATCACCAGCAGCAGGACCGGGCCGGTGTAGCGGAGCTGGCGCCGCCCGACCTGCCGGGTGCCGAGGACGGCCACGAGCCCGCGGTTGCGGGTCGTGATCCGTTCGGCCACCCGGGAGACCGCGGGCACGAGGCGCAGCAGCAGCACCCCGCCGGCGAGCAGGGCCAGGGCCGGGCCGGACACGATGAACGGGTCGATGCCGCCCGTGCCGTCCCCTCCGGCGGCGCCCGCGCCGTCCGCCCCGTACCGGGTGAGCTGCCAGATCGCGAGCCCGGCGACGAGCAGCAGGGCGATGTCGGTGCCCGAGCCGCGCAGGCCGCCGCGGCCCTGCCGCCCGATGCCGGCCTGGGCCTCAACGAACGTCCGGTTCGCGCCCCGCAGCGTCGGGACGGTGAGCACGACGGCGCAGGCCAGCGCCGTGAGCACCGAGACGGTCCACAGCGGCACGAGCGGCCCGGCGTCCAGCCGCAGCCCCGAGTCCCGCACCGCCGGGGCGTGCCCGGCCAGGCGCAGCAGCGGCCCTGCCAGCAGCGGGCCGAACAGCGCGGCGGGCAGCACGATCAGCAGGCCCTCGACGAGGCCGAGCCGGGCGAGCTGGCGCATGCCGAGGCCGCGGGTGCGCAGCAGCGCGACCTCGCCGCGCCGGTGGTCGGCGAGCAGCCGCGCCACCAGCAGCCACGCGCAGCCCGCCAGCAGGACGAGCTGGATCACCGGGATGAGCATCGTGGACCGCGCCACCTGGAGCGCGGTGCGCAGCTGCGCGGTCAGGTCGGGCAGGTCGGTCGCGACGCTGAACTGCGCGCCCTCGCCCGCCTTCTTGAACGCGTCGCCGCTCGCGGCCACCCGGTCGCCGAGGGGCCCGAGCTCGCCGGCCTCGACGCCGCGCAGGTCGGGCATGACGGTGAAGCGGGCCTCGGAGCCGGTGCCGGTGAACCGGGCGGCGAACACCTGCGGCGGCACCACGAACGGCCCGTAGGTCGTGTAGTCGAGCCGTTCCACGCCGGTCGTGACGAGCTTGTCGTCCTGCCAGAAGTAGTCCTGCGGGTCGGGGACCTCGAACAGCCCGACGACGCGCACTTTCACGACCGACTTCTTGTCGACGCGCCCGTGCAGCGTGAGGACGTCGTCCACGCCGGCGTGCATCGCGCGGGCGGCCGCGCCGGGCAGGGCCGCCTCGACCTCGCCGGACCCGGAGGCGGAGCCGGCGCCGGCGCCGGGCCAGCGGCCCTGGGTGAGCCGAGCGTGCTTCTCGATCCCGGTGTAGGTCTCGAACGCCGTCAGGTCGGGATGGTCGCTCTTCTCCTGGCCCGGGAGCGTGTAGGAGTCGCTGCGGAGGCTCATCGAGACCGTCAGCGGGACGTCCCGGTAGATCTGCTTGAGTGCCCGGTCGACCTGGCCCTGCACCTTGGGGAGGCCGTTCGCCGGGACGTGCGTGCCGAGCGTCGTCCCGACGGACTCGAACGTCGCGTCGGCCAGCGTGCGGCGCAGGCCCTCGCGGGTCACCGACCCGGTGTAGCCGACCAGGGCGGCGAGCACGGTCGTGGCGAACAGCGCGGTCGCGCAGGCGGCCAGCACCAGCGTCCGATCGCCGATGATCCGGCTGAGCACCAACCCCCGTCGTCCCACGAAGGGTCATGATCATTGGGTGTGAGGGGCGCCACAAGGGGCCGTGACACTTCCGCGACCTTTCGCAACCCTCTTGCAATAAGTGGCGGTCGCTTCCGTCTCCCCTTCCCCTGGAGGCACTGCCGCGCCGCCCGGGCCTAGCGCTCCGCCCACACGGAGGGGCCCTCGGGCGGGACGGCCTCCGCGCGGCGCATGATCTCCACCGGGTCGAGGCCCGCGCCGGCGGCGAACGCGTCCGGCCCGGCAGCGTCCCCGATCCGCGCGGCGGCCCGGTCGACGTCGTCCTGCTCGACGGGGCCGGGCGGCAGGCCGGCCGCCTCCCGGACGGCCGCCGCCTTCCCGAGGGCCCGCGCCGCGTCCGCGTGCCGTCCGGCGAGGGTCAGCGCCCCGGCCAGCCCCTCCAGGGCGCCCGCCAGGTCGCGCGGCGCCGCCAGCCTGATCGCGACGGCCAGCGCGTCCCGCTGGTACCGCATGGCCGAGACCGCGTCGCCGCGCGCCTCCGCCACCCGCCCCAGCCCCGTCTGGACCAGCGTCAGGTACAGCGGCGGGACCTCCTCCGGCGGGGCCGCCGCCAGCAGGCGCCGCAGCCGGTCCTCGGCGTCGTCCAGCCGCCCCTCGCGCTGCGCCACCAGCCCGAGGCCGATGTCGGCGAACGTGACCGCGGGCGCGAACCCCTGCTCCACGGCGACCCGGTGCGCCCGCCCGAACAGCCGCCGCGCGGCATCGTGGTCGCGGCGCAGGTAGGCGATCCAGCCGCGCCATGCCATCCGGACGGCGACGTCCGGCCACATCCGCAGCTCCTCGGCCATCCGCTGCCCGTCGAGCTGGAGACGCTCCGCACGGTCGTAGTCGCCGGTCAGCTCCGCCAGGCCCGCGAGCCACTGCATCGCCTGGAGGCGGCCCCAGCGGTCGCCGGCCTCGCCGAACAGCACGGCGGCCCGTTCGGCATCGCGTTCCAGCGCGGCGGGGTCGCCGCGGGCGTGGTCGTGCATGGCGCGCTGGACCAGCGCCGCCGCCTCGCCCCACCGGTCGCCGGTCGCGCGGAACCCCGCCAGCGCCTCCTCCAGCATCGCGGCGCCCGCGCCGGCGTCGTCGAGCTCGGCCCACACGAACGTCAGGAACCAGCGCGCCCACGCCTTCAGGCCGTCGTCGTCCGTGGCGTCCACGAGTTCGAGTGCCTCGTCGCGGCAGGCCTTCCAGTCGCCGGGGACGCCCTTGAGCACGGCCATCCCCGCCCGCCACGTCAGCGCCCGGGCCCGGACGGCGGGCGAGCCGCCGTCCCGCGCGAGGGCCGCCTCCAGCGACCGCAGCGCCTCGGTCAGCCTGCCGCGCAGGAACCAGTACCAGGCGAGCGCGTTGACCAGCCGGAGCGCCTCGTCGGCCGTCCCGGCGGCGTCCAGCGCGGCGCGCAGGTTCGCCGACTCGGTGTCGAGCGCCGCGAGCCAGTGCGGCTGCTCCGGCCCGGTGAGCCGGGCCGCGGCGCGTTCGGCGAAGTCGAGGTAGTGGCGGCTGTGCGCGTCCCGGGTGGGCCGCGCCTCCCCCGCCTCCGCGAGCCGCTCGGCCGCGTACGCGGCGACGGACTCCAGCAGCCGGTACCGGGGGCCCTCGCCCGGACGCTCCGTCATCACGACCAGCGAGCGGTCGACCAGCCTGACCAGCAGGTCGAGGACCTCCGCCGCCGGGACGTCCCCGCCCGCGCACACCGCCTCGGCCGAGTCGGCCGTGCAGCCGTCGGCGTGCACCGACAGGCGGCGCAGCACGGCCCGCTCGGGTCCGGTCAGCAGGTCCCAGCTCCAGTCGATCACGGCGGTGAGCGTGCGCTGCCGGGCCGGGGCGCCGCGGTGCCCCGACGACAGCAGCCGGAACCGGTCGTCGATCCGTTCGACGAGGCCCTCGACCCCGAGCGCCCGCACCCGGGTCGCGGCCAGTTCGAGGGCGAGCGGGATGCCGTCCAGCCTGCGGCACAGCTCCCCGACCCGCCCGGCCGTGTCCGCGTCCAGCCTGAACCCCCGCGAGGCCGCCCCGGCCCGCGCCGCGAACAGCCGGACCGCGCTGGAGGCGGCCGGATCGTCGCCGCGGCCGGGGACGTCCAGCGGCGGGACGGCCCACACGACCTCGCCGGGCAGGCCGAGCGGCTCCCGGCTCGTCGCCAGCACGCGCACCCCGGGAACCCTGCGCAGCAGCCGGTCGGCCAGCTCGGCCGCCTGCTCGACCACGTGCTCGCAGTTGTCCAGGACGAGCAGCAGCCGGCGGGCGCCGAGCGCCGCCGCCAGCCGGTCGAGCGCCGCGGCCGGCGCGCCCGGCGCGTCCCGGATGTCGAGGATCGCCGTCACGACCTCCGCGAGGTCGGGCACGGTCGAGCGCTCCAGGCCCGCCAGCTCCGCCATCCACACGCCGTCGCCGAACTCGTCCGCGAGCCCGGCCGCCGTCTCGATCGCCAGACGCGTCTTGCCCACCCCGCCCGGGCCGGTCAGCGTGACCAGCCGGTCGGTGCCGATCCTCGTCCGGATCTCCCGGACGGCGCCGTCGCGCCCGATCAGCTCGGTGGGCGGGACGGGCAGGTTCGACCGCGGACCGGGCGGCGGCGGGGCGGCGGGCGCGTCGAGCCCGGGGTCCTGCCGCAGGATCGCGCGCTGGAGGTCGGCCAGCTCGGAGCCGGGGTCGAGGCCCAGCTCGTCGGCGAGCAGGACCCGGTACCGCTCGTAGGCCTCCAGCGCCTCGTTCTGCCGCCCGGCCCGGTAGAGGGCCCGCATGTGCGCGGCCCGCAGCCGCTCGCGCAGCGGATGCTCCTCGACCGCGCCGCCGAGCTCGCCCGCCAGCGCCCCGTGCTCCCCGAGCTCCAGCCGCACCTCGGCGTGCTCCTCCAGCGCGGTCAGCCGGAGCTCCTCGAGCCTGGCCGCCGCCGCCCGGGTGAACTCCTCGTCGCGGAAGTCGGCGAGCGCGGGGCCCCGCCACCGCCCGAGCGCGTCGGCCAGCAGCGCCGCCTTCTCCTTCGGCTCCGCCGCGGCGCGCGCCCGCTCGACCAGCGCCTGGAAGCACCGGGCGTCCACCCGCTCGCCGGCCGCGCCCAGCAGGTATCCGGCCGGCCGCGACTCCACCAGCGCCCGCGCGCCGGGCTCGGCGTCCTCCAGGACCCGGCGCAGCTGCGACACCTTCGCCGACAGCGCGCCCATCGGGTTCCCGGGCGGCGCGTCGCCCCACAGGTCGTCGATCAGCCGGTCGGCGGGCACCGGACGCCCCTCGTGCACGAGCAGGTCCGCCAGCAGCGCCCGCACCTTCAGACCCGGCACGGGGACGAGCCCGCCGTCGTCGGTCCAGACCGCGAGCGGCCCGAGCACCCCGAAACGCATCTTCCGACCCTAATGTGAATCCGTGACCGGAGGGCACGCCCATTACGTCATCGTCGACCGGACCGGCCATCGCGTCTGGTCGCGGCATCGCGGCGCCTACACGCTCTGGCACGACGTCCTCGCCGGCCCGGAGCGCACGGTCGAGTTCGTCCGCGCGCAGGACGGCGGCACCCCGGACTTCTGGATGAACTCCGTGTGGTGGAACGGCGTCCTCATGCTCGACCTGCGGCACCGGCGGATGCTCGTCCACATCTTCGACGACCTCCGGGACCCGGACGTCGTCGCGCTCCGCGCCTGGCTGGGCATCGTCCGCGCCCTGTGGCCCGGTTGGGACGTCACCTGGGCGACGCGGAGCCTGCACGAGGTCATGGAGTACCTCGGCCTGCCCTACGACACCGTCCTCTACCTGGACGACCCGCCGCACCCCCCAGGCGAGCAGTGGGGATGGCCACCCGAGGACGACGAGGAACCGAGCACGCGGCCCGAAACGCTCATCGCCGTCCGGGACGCGACGGGCGCCCTGGCTCTGAACGGCGACTGGGCGCTCCGCCTGAGCGACTACCTTCTAGCCGGTCCGGACGTTCTCCTCCTCCCCCAGGAGGCGGCGACCCGCTCGGCCGCGCTGGGCGCCGTCCCGAACAGCGGCCTGTACCTCGATGCCGTGAAACGCCGAGCGGACTGGTGGTCCACCGACCTGCCGCTCGACCCGCGCCGTCTGCCCGCCCTGTGGCAGGGGTGGACGCTCACCGACCACGGCGACGCCTACGAGGACGTCGCCGCCCTCGTAGGCCCGAACCTGCTCCTGGAACCGGCGTCCGATCCGGTGGGCGCCCTCCTCGCCTGGCTGGAGCGCGGCGTCAACGATCCCGCCCTGCTCGAACGGGTGCGGAAGGGCGCCGGAAAGGCGTCGTAAGGATCCGGTAAACGGTCTGCCGCATCGTGGTCCCACCGCGCCGGAAGGCGAACGATCGGACCGACGGAGGAGACCATGCGAAAGATCATCAACTCGACGTACGTGTCGCTCGACGGCGTCATCGAGAACCCGCAGAACTGGACCTCGGCCTACTTCCAGGACGAGGCCGCCGCCTACGCCAGGGAGCTGCTGTTCTCCTGCGGCGCCATCCTGATGGGACGCAAGACGTTCGACGGCTTCTCCCAGGCCTGGCCGGCCATGGAGGAGGCCACCGGCGACTTCGGCGTCCGGATGAACACGCTGCCCCACTACGTCGTGTCCGACTCCCTGCGCAAGCCGGGCTGGGGCGACACGACGGCGATCCCGCGGGCGGCGGCGGTCTCCGAGATCACCAAGCTGAAGGAGCAGGACGGCCAGGACGTCCTGCAGTACGGCTTCGGCCCGGTATCGCGGACGCTCGTCGAGAACGGCCTGCTGGACGAGCTGCGCCTGTGGATCCACCCGGTGCTCGTCGGGCCCGGGAGCACCGACGAGCTGCTCAACGCCGCCGACTTCTCGGCCACGTTCGAGCTGTCCGACACCAAGGTCTTCAAGACCGGCGTCATCGTCGCCACCTACGTCCCCACCGCGCAGTAGGGCAGTGGTCCCGCGGGGCGGGGCGGGTCGCCGAAGGCCCGGCGAGGCCGGTGCTAGCCGAGCCGGGCCAGGGCGGCCTGGAGGAGCGCGGGGTGCGGGACGGGGGCTCGGCCTGGACGCTGACGCGGTTCAGGACGTCGCGGTACCGGGCGATGTCGGACGCACGGTCCGGGTAGAGGGCGCAGGTGAGGTGCTCCAGGTACACCACGTCGGGCAGCTCGGGCTCGGCGAAGCGCAGGAGCGTCATCGGGCCGCCTTCGGCCGCGTGCCCGCCCGAGGCGAACGGGAGGATCTGCACGGTGATGTTCGGCAGGTCCGCCATCTCGATCAGGTGCCTCAGCTGGGCGCGCATCGTGGCGGGGCCGCCGGCCGTGCGGAGCAGCACCGCCTCGTCCAGCACCGCCCACAGCCGCAGCGGGTCCGGGCGCTCGAACACGCGGCGACGGCGCATCCGCAGCTCGACCCGCCGTTCGATCTCCTCCCGTCCCGCCTCCGGATGGCGGGCCGCGAGGACGGCGCGGGCGTAGTCGCCGGTCTGCAGCAGCTCCGGGACGTCCTGGGCCTCGTACACGCGCAGGAGCACGGCGCCCTGCTCCAGGCCCAGGTAGGGCTCGAACCAGGACGGGACCACGTCGCCGAACCCCTGCCACCAGCCCGGCGCCCCGGCCTGCTCGGCCAGTTCCAGCAGCGGCTCGCGCAGCGACGGGTCGGTCACGCCGTAGAGGGTCAGCAGGTCGGCGACGTCGCGCTCCTTGAAGCCGACCCGGCCGTGCTCCATCCGGCTGATCTTGGAGTGCGAGCCGCGGATCTCGTACCCGGCGGCCTCGGTGGAGATGCCGGCGGCCTCCCGGTAGCGGCGCAGCTGCGCGCCGACCAGTATCCGCAGCACCGTCGGGCCCACCGCCCGGTGCTCCTGGGCGACGCGGGCCCGGTCGGCGGGCGGCTCAGTGGCGCTCATGACGCCTCGCACCTCGCCCCCGGTCGGACGGCCCACCGGTCACCGGCGACGGAACTCCCATGGGACGTCCTCCTCGACGCGCAAGAAGCTTTCCACCGGATGAAGCTACTCGTTGGAGACTCACTTGCCCACCGGTCCGGAATGTCCTACTTGATGGACTTCTCGGCAAAGGCTCGGGATCTTCCCGGCCGGAGCGCCGTGACCTGGCACGATACGGGTCAGAAGAAAAATCTGAAGATTCTTGGCCGGGATGTCGATCCGGTCACACCTTCTTCGACGCGTTCGTGACAGGCCGGGAGGGACCGGCCGGTGAGCAGAGGAGACGAAGATGCGGTTCCTGATGATGACGACGGACGACGGCTCCGCGAACGGCGCGCCGCCGGACGAGAAGATGCAGACGGAGATGGGCAAGTTCATCGAGGAGATGGCCCGGGCCGGAGTGCTGCTCGCGACGGGCGGCCTGGAGCCCGGCGGCACCCGCATCAAGTCGTCCGGCGGCAAGGTCACCGTCCTCGACGGCCCGTTCGCCGAGGCGAAGGAGACGGTCGTCGGTTTCGCGCTCATCGAGGCGAGCAGCCGCGAGGAGGCGATCGAGCTGTCCAAGCGGTTCTGGCAGATCGTCGGCGACGGCGAGGGCGTCATCCAGCAGGTGTTCGGACCGGAGGACCTCCCCGGCGCGTGAGCCCGTCGCGCCCGGCGGGCGTCCGGCCGGGCCGGGCGCCCGCCGAGCTTGCGCGGCGGCCGGTGCGGGTGCTCTCATCGGCAGCGTGACGGCATCGGACGAGCCCGGGGCGCGGGAGGCGCTCGCGCGCGGCACCGGCGTGCACGCGACCATCGACGCGGTGTGGCGGCTGGAGGCCGCGCGGATCATCGCCGGTCTCGCCCGCATGGTGCACGACATCGGGCTCGCCGAGGAACTCGCGCAGGACGCACTGGTCGCCGCGCTCGAACAGTGGCCGGAGTCAGGCGTCCCGGACAACCCGGGCGCCTGGCTCATGGCCGTGGGCAAGCGCCGCGCCATCGACCGGATCCGGCGGCTGCGGCGCCTCGAGGACAAGATCGAGGAACTGGGCCGCGACCTGGGGACCCAGGCGCCGGCCGAGGAGTTCGACGTCCCGGACGACGATCGCATCGAGGACGACGTCCTCCGGCTGGTCTTCACCGCCTGCCACCCGGTCCTGTCCGCGCAGGCGCGGGTCGCGCTGACGCTGCGCATGCTCGGCGGCCTCACCACCGAGGAGATCGCGCACGCCTTCCTCGTCCCCGAGGCGACCATGGCGCAGCGGATCGTCCGGGCGAAGCGGACCCTGTCGGAGGCGGGCGTCCCGTTCGAGGTCCCCGAGGGGCCCGACCGCGCCGCCCGGCTGGCCTCCGTGCTGGAGGTCGTCTACCTCGTCTTCAACGAGGGGTACGCCGCCAGCGCCGGCGACGCGTGGGTGCGCACGGACCTGTGCCGCGAGGCGCTGCGCCTCGGCCGGATCCTCGCGGAGCTGGCCCCCGGCGAGCCCGAGGTGCACGGGCTCGTCGCGCTGATGGAGATCCAGGCGTCCCGGACCCGGGCGCGCACCGGACCGTCCGGGGAGCCCGTGCCGCTGCTGGAGCAGGACCGCGCCCGGTGGGACCGGCTCCTCATCCACCGCGGGTTCGCGGCGCTGCTGCGCGCGAAGAAGATCGGCGAGCCGCCCGGCCCCTACGTCCTGCAGGCCGCGATCGCCGCCTGCCACGCGCAGGCCCTGACCGCCGAGGAGACGGACTGGGCGCAGATCGCGTCCCTCTACGAGATCCTCTCCCGCGTCGCGCCGTCCCCCGTCGTGGAGCTGAACCGGGCCGTGGCGGTCGGCATGGCGCACGGCCCCGAGAAGGGCCTGGAGCTCGCCGACGCGCTCGTGGACGAGCCCGCCCTGCGCGGCTACCACCTGCTGCCGAGCGTCCGCGGCGACCTGCTCGCCCGCCTCGGCCGGCTGGAGGAGGCGCGGGCCCAGTTCGAGCGCGCCGCGGAGCTGACCCGCAACGCGCCCGAACGCAAGGTCCTGCTGGACCGCGCCGCCTCGCTCAGTAGTCCCGCACGGTGAACGAGCCGACGATCTCGCCGAAGTCCTGGAAGTCGATCGCCCCGGTCCCGGCGCCCGCCTCGGCGCCGGTCTCGGCGTTCCGCTGCGCCTCCGCCCGCGCCTTGTTGGTCAGCGCCAGCTCCTGGTTGGCGGCGACGTAGCCGCGCAGCTCCTTCTCGTAGCCCGCGAACGCGGCGCGGTGGTCGCCGCCCGCCGCCTTCAGCTCCCCGGCCAGGACGTACGCGCCGACCATGGCCATGCTGGTGCCCTGCCCCGACAGCGGCGACCCGCAGTAGCCGGCGTCCCCGAGCAGGACGACCCGCCCCTTCGACCAGGAGTCCATGCGGATCTGCGCCATCGAGTCGAAGTGGAAGTCCGGCGCGTCCCACATCGTCTCCAGCAGCTCGGGCAGCACCCAGCCGCCGCCGGCCAGCGCGTCCGCCATGATCTTCTTCTGCGCGGCGGTGTCGCGGTGGTCGTACTCGATCGGCCGCTCGGACTCGAACCCCAGGTAGACGCGGACCTCCTCGTTGCCGCGGACGCTCATCACGCCGCCGCCCCAGCTGCTGCCCGGCATCTGGTGGAACACCTGCCAGCGGTCGAGGCCGAGGAAGTTCGGGGCGGTCCACACCGCCAGGTAGGTGCCGAGGTGGGTGAGGTAGTCCCGCTCCGGGCCGAAGACGAGCCGGCGGGTGGTGGAGTGCGCACCGTCCGCGCCGACGACCAGGTCGAACGTGCGGATCGTCCCGCTCTGGAAGATCACCCGGACGCCGCCGTCCTCCTGTTCCAGCCCGGCGATCGAGTCGCCGTAGAGGTACTCGACGCCGTCGCCGGCCGCGTCCATCAGGATCCGGGACAGGTCGTCGCGCAGGATCTCCACGTCGGGGCCGGCCAGGTCGCCGCCGGTGATCGTGTGCTCCTCGCTGCGGTACAGCTCCTCGCCCTCCCCGTCCACCATGGACATGCCGCGCATCTCGACGCGCCGCTCGCGGATCCGGTCGAGGACGCCCATGCGCTCGGCGACCTCCAGGGCCGGTCCGCGCACGTCGACCGCCTGCCCGCCGGGACGCGGCCCGGGCGCCACCTCCACGACCGTCACGCCGAACCCGTACCGCCTCAGCCAGTACGCCAGCGCGGGGCCGGCGATGCTCGCACCCGAGATGAGGACGTTCTTCATGGGGACCTCCCTGTCCGGCGGGACGTGTTTCCCGCGCCGGTGAAGAGGCTCGCCGCGAGCGCTGACCAAACCCGCACCGGAGGCTGACCGGGGCACGGGACGCCGTCAGGGGCCCGCGCCGGGATGATGGTCGCAGGCCCGGCTGGCCCGATCGCCTGTCATGTCCCAAACTTGTGTTGGCTGCTGATGCCTCGGAGAGGAAGCCCGGTGATCGATCACTCAGACGTCCAGGCCGCGGCGGGGCGTGTCGCGGGCCGTGTCCGCCGCACGCCGATGGTCGAGGTCGAGCCGGACCCGCTCGCGCCCGCCGGGCGGATGTGGCTGAAGCTCGAACTGACCCAGCACACCGGGTCGTTCAAGGCGCGCGGCGCGTTCAACCACATCCTGGCCGCGCGCGAGGAGGGGCGGCTGCCGGAGACCGGCGTCGTCGCGGCCTCCGGCGGCAACGCGGGGCTCGCCTTCGCGTACGCGGCGGCGCGGGCGGGCGTCCCGGCCGAGGTGTACGTGCCGGAGACGGCGCCCGCGGTGAAGGTCGCGCGGCTGCGGGCCCTCGGCGCCGCGGTCGTCCAGGTCGGCACCCGGTACGCCGAGGCGCAGGAGGCCGCGACCAAGCGCGCCGCCGACACCGGCGCGCTGTTCTGCCACGCCTACGACCTGCCGGAGGTGTGCGCGGGCCAGGGCACGCTCGGCGCGGAGGTGCTGGAGCAGACCGGCGGCGAGGTCGACACCGTCCTGCTCGCGATCGGCGGCGGAGGGCTCATGGCGGGCGTCGCCACCGCCCTCGAGGGCAGGGCGCGCGTCGTCGGCGTCGAGCCCGAGACGATCCCGACCCTGGAGCGCGCCCTGCACGCGGGACGCCCCGTCGACGTGGAGGTGTCGGGTATCGCCGCCGACTCCCTCGGCGCGACCCGGCTCGGCGAGATCGCGTTCGCGGTCGCGTCCCGCACCGGGGTGCGCCCCGTCCTCGTGACCGACGAGGCGATCATCGAGGCGCGCCGGTTCGTCTGGGAGGAGTACCGGCTGGTCGTCGAGCACGGCACGGCGACCGCCGTGGCGGCGCTCCGGAGCGGCGCCTACCGCCCGGCGCCCGGGGAGCGCGTGGTGGTCGTCCTGTGCGGCGCGAACACCGACCCGTCCGACCTCGCCTGACCTCCCTCGGGGGCCGCCCTCACCCGGCGGCGCGGAGGGTCTGGAGCGGCAGCAGCCGCACCTCCGCCGCGGGCCCGGCCGCGGCGGTCGCGGGGCGGCTGCCGCACAGGGCCTCCACCACGTGCGCGGCCAGCGCGTTGTCGATCGGGTGCGGGACGGGCGCGCCGCCGGCGCTGAGCTGCTGGTACTTCATCAGGTTGATGGCGACCGAGATCTGCCGCTCGCCGCCGGCGGACGTCAGCGACTGGGTCCCGGCGCCGAAGACCGCGCCGTCGTGGCCCCAGAACGTCCCGCACGGGAGGTCGAGGGAGTAGAGCCCGAGGCCGTAGTTCATCAGGACGTTGCCGTCCGCGTCCTTCACCGGGACGGTCCGCCGCATCTGCGCCAGGGCGCCGGGCCCGATGAGGCCGCCGGTGAGGAGCCGGCGGTAGAAGCGGTTGAGGTCGTCCATGGTGGAGACCAGCGCCCCCGCCGTCCCGGCCCAGCTCATGTCGTAGGTGCTGTAGTCGCGCGGCGGCGTCACATGCTGGTACAGCGACTCGTACATCCGCGAGTGCGGGCCCGCGATCCAGGGCGTGGACGGGAAGTAGGTGTGCTTCAGCCCGGCCTTCCGGATGACGTTGCGGGTGATGTACTCCTCCGCCTTGGCGCCGGTCACCTTCTCCAGGAGCTCCCCGGCGATGACGTAGTTGGTGTTGGAGTACGACCAGCGCTCGCCGGGCTCGCCCGTGCGCGGCGCCTTCAGCCCCCACGCGATGAGCTGCGCGGGCCTGACGCGGCGGAACCTACCGTCGTCCAGGCTGTCGGGCGACAGGTCCCGCAGGGAGGGGAACGCCGCGGGGACGTAGTCGCCGATCCCGCTGGTGTGGCCGAGCAGCATCCGCACCGTGGTCTGGTCGCCGAGGCGCCCCGGGACGACGCCGGGCAGGTAGCGGGCGATCGGGGCGTCGAGGTCGACGCGGCCCCGCTCGACCTGCTGGAGAATCGCGGTGGCGACGAACGACTTGGTGACGCTGCCGACCCGGTGCCGCATGTCCGGGGTGACCGGGCGCTCCGTGCGGACGTCCGCGACGCCGGCCGCGCCCTTCCACTCCGTGCGGCCGTCGCGGGCCTCGGAGAACAGCCCGTACATGCCGGCGTCGCGCGTGGCGTCCAGGGTGGCCCGCAGCTTGGCGGGATCGAACGGCACGGTGGACGGCGGCGCCGCGACGACCGCCGCCGGGCCCGCGTCCGGCCCGGCCGCCGTCGCCGCGACCTGGGCCGTCGTCAACATCAGGACGAGCGCCGCGCCCGCGGCCGCGCCCCGTGCGACGCCGCGTCCCGTCAGCCGTCCCAGCCCTCTGGCCATCGTCCCCGTCTCTCCGCGCCGCCGCGCCCCCGAAGAGGCCCCTTCTAGATCATCCACTCTCTCATCCCGGCGGTGGAAACCAGGGCCAGAGCCACCAGAACGGGTCGGTCCCGCCACCTCCTCCTGCCCCCGTCCGACCGTCGGCGCGCGGCGTTCGCGGGACCGCCGTCTTGACACCGGCTTCCAGGTTACTTATAACTGGAGTTGCAGACTTCCTCTTGTACGAGGAACAGGTAATCGGCGCGCAGCCAGGCGCCGAGGGTCTTCGGAGGTGATGGTCAATGTTGCTGACGTCGATCGACCCGTTCGTGCAGGAGTTCGAGCGCCAGTTCGACCGGGCGGTCCGCCAGGCCGCCGGCCAGGGCGGCGCCGGCATGCCGATGGACGGCATCCGCCGCGCCGACGACGTCGTCCTGCGGTTCGACCTGCCGGGGGTCGACCCCGGCTCCATCGAGGTCACGGTCGACCGCGGCGTGCTCTCGGTGACCGCGCGCCGCGAGGAGGAGTTCGGCGAGGACGAGCGCGTCTTCGTCCGCGAGCGCACCATGGGCTCCTTCACGCGCCGGGTCTACCTGTCGGAGCACCTGGACGCGGAGGCGATCGAGGCCGCGTACGACAACGGCGTCCTCGCCGTCCGCATCCCGGTGCTGGAGCGGGCGCGGCCGCGCAAGGTCGCCGTCCAGCAGTCCGGCGACGGCCGGAAGGCGATCAGGAGCTGACCCGCGGCATCCGGACGGCCCCGGTCCGCGCGGCCATCGAGGCGCCGCGCGGACCGGGGCCGTCCGCACTGCCCGGCCGTCCGCCGGGACGGCATCGGCGACAAGGAGGCCCCCCATGAACCTGCCGATCGACGACGAGCACGCCGCGCTGTTCACGGTGGGACAGGTCGCGCAGATGCTGGACGTGCAGCAGGCGTTCCTGCGCCGCATCGACGACCACCGGGTCGTCTCCCCCCAGCGCTCCGCCGGCGGCCAGCGCCGCTACAGCCGCCACGAGATCGGCCGCATCCAGGAGGTCGTGTCGATGATGGGCGAGGGCATGACGCTGCCCGCCATCCGGCGCATCTTCGAACTCCAGCACGAGGTGGCCGAGCTGACCCGGGAGCGCGACGAGCTGGCCCGGCGGCTGGCCGGAGGCTCGGGACGCGCGACCTGACCCCCGCGGGCGGGCACGCCGGAGGAGGGCCGCGGCCCTCCTCCGGCGGAGCCGGCGTCTCCGGGAGAACGCCGGCGGTCAGCTGAGCAGGTCGGCGAGGGTCTCCCGGCGGGACGGGTGGCGCAGCTTGTGCATGCCCTTGGACTCGATCTGCCGGATGCGCTCGCGCGTCACCCCGTAGACCTTGCCGACCTCCTCCAGGGTCTTGGGCTCGCCGCCCGACAGCCCGAACCGCAGCGAGATGACCCCGGCCTCGCGCTCGGTGAGCGTCTCCAGGACGGCGTCGAGCCGCCCGCGCAGCATCGAGGACGCGACGACGTCGGCGGGGTCGCCGCCCTCGGGGTCCTCGATGACGTCGGCGAGCTCGCCGTCGCCGTCCTCGCCGAGCGGGGTGTGCAGGGACAGCGGCTCGCGGGCCTGCCGCCGCAGCCACTCGACCTTCTCGGGGGTCACGTCCAGTTCGACGGCCAGCTCGTGCGAGGTCGGCTCGCGGCCGAGGTCCTGCATCATCCGCCGCCGGACCCGCGTCATCCGGTTGAGCACCTCGACGACGTGCACGGGGATGCGGATGGTGCGGCTCTGGTCGGCCAGCGCGCGGCTGATCGCCTGCTTGATCCACCAGACGGCGTAGGTGGAGAACTTCAGGCCGCGGCGGTACTCGAACTTCTCCACGGCGCGGATCAGCCCGAGGTTGCCCTCCTGCACGAGGTCGTTCAGCGGGAGGCCGTGGCCCATGTAGCGCTTGGCGAGCGACACGACGAGGCGCAGGTTCGCCTCGACCATGTGCTCCTTGGCGCGGGCCCCGTCGGCGGCGATCCACTCCAGGTCCTGCTTGTCCTGGAGGCTCAGCTCGTCGCCCAGGGTCCTGAGGCGCTCTCGTGCGAACAGGCCGGCCTCGATGCGCTTGGCCAGGTCGACCTCCTGCTCGGCGGTGAGCAGCGCGGTGCGCCCGATGCGGGACAGGTAGTCCTTCATCGGGTCGACGAGGTTCACGGTGGAGCGGGGGGATGCGCTCGGCGCGTGGCTGGCGTTCAGGGCTGTGTCCTTTACATCCGGCGGCCGGGAGGGAACGGTCACCCGGTCTCGGTACCCGTCCGGCCCGTCGGCCAAACTTGGATCCGACATAAATATATGTCTAGCACGAACTTAGGTCGGACTATGAGAGGATGGCCGCATGGGACTGCGGGAGATGAAGAAGCAGCAGACGCGCCAGAACATCTCGAACCAGGCGACCCGGCTGTTCCTGCGGCACGGCTTCGACCGGGTGACGATCGCCGACGTCGCGGCGGCGGCGCAGGTGGCGAAGATGACGGTCACCAACTACTTCCCCCGCAAGGAGGACCTGGCCCTCGACCTGCACGAGGTCTTCGTGGCCCTGCCCGCGCGCACGGTCGCCGAGCGGGCCCCCGGCGAGTCGGCGCTGGCCGCGCTGCGCCGCGCCTTCCTGGCGGCCGTCGAGTGGCACGACGCCGTGATCGGCTTCTCCGGCCCCGACTTCGCCCGCATGATCACCGAGAGCCCGGCGCTGGTGGCGCGGCTCCGCGAGTTCCACGAGGAGCGCGAGGACGCCCTCGCCGCCGTCCTCGCCGAGGAGACCGGCGCGGCCCCGGACGACGTCCTCCCCCGCCTCGCCGCCGCGCAGTTCATCGGCGTCCACCGCGTGCTGTTCCAGGAGGTCCTGCGCCGCAGCGTCGAGGGCGAGACCCACGAAGAGATCGAGGCGGCCCTCGCGGAGTCCGCGAAGACCGCCTTCGACCTGCTGGAACCGTCCCTGGGCACCTACGCGACCCGCCAGGGGCGAACGGAGGCCTAGGCGCCGTCCTGGATGACCAGGAGGAGGTCGCCGGCCTGGACGGGCGTCGCCTCCGGGACGGCCAGGCGGGCGACCGTGCCCGCGACCGGGGCGGTGATCGCGGCCTCCATCTTCATGGCCTCGATCGTGGCGACCACGTCTCCCGCGGCGACCTCGTCGCCCTTGGCCACCCGCAGCGTCACCGAGCCGTCGAACGGGGCGGCGACGTGGCCGGGCTCGCCGGGGTCGGCGCGCTCGACCGGCGGCGCGTCCGACTTGACGGACTTGTCGCGGACGGAGAGCGTCCGGAGCTGGCCGTTCACCGTGCAGATGACCTGCCGGACGCCCGCCTCGTCGACGTCGCCGACGGCCTCCAGGCCGGCCAGGACGCGGACGCCGGGTTCGAGGTCGAACGACACCTCGTGCCCCGCGCGGAGCCCGTAGAGGAACGGGCCGGTCGGCAGGACCGAGAGGTCGCCGTAGGCGGCGCGGGCTTCGCGGTAGTCCTTCGCCGGACCGGGGAAGAGCAGGCGGTCGAGCGTGTCGCGGACCTCTGGGCCGGCCAATGCCTTCTCTTCGGCGCCGTCCAGTTCGGCCCGTGCGGGCGTGTACTGGCGTCCTGCGAGGGCCTTGGTGCGGAAGGGCTCGGGCCAGCCGCCGGGCGGGTCGCCCAGTTCGCCGTTCAGGAACCCGATGACGCTGTCGGGGATGTCGTAGCGGTCCGGGTTCTCGGCGAAGTCGTCCGGGTCGGCGCCCGCCGCGACGAGGTGCAGGGCCAGGTCGCCCACGACCTTGCTGGACGGGGTGACCTTCACGAGCCGTCCGAGGATGGCGTCCGCGGCCGCGTAGAGGCGCTCGATCTCCTCGAAGCGGTCGCCGAGGCCGAGGGCGACGGCCTGCTGCCGCAGGTTGGACAGCTGCCCGCCCGGGATCTCGTGCCGGTAGACGCGCCCGGTCGGCGACGGCAGCCCCATCTCGAACGGCGCGTAGAGCTTCCGGACGGCCTCCCAGTACGGCTCCATGACGGTCAGCGCGTCCAGGTCGATCCCGGTGGCGTGCTCGGTGAAGTCGGTCGCGGCCACGATCGCCTGGAGCGGCGGCTGGCTCGTGGTGCCCGACAGCGGCGCGGCGGCGCCGTCCACGGCGTCGACGCCCGCTTCGATGGCGGCGATGTAGGTGCCGATCTGCCCGCCGGCCGTGTCGTGGGTGTGCAGGTGGACCGGCAGGTCGAACCGCTCGCGGAGCGCCTTGACGAGCGTGCGCGCGGCGGGCGCCCGGAGCAGGCCGGCCATGTCCTTGATGCAGAGGATGTGGACCCCCGCCTGGACGAGTTCCTCCGCCAGGCGCAGGTAGTAGTCGAGCGTGTAGAGCCGCTCGTCCGGGGAGGACAGGTCGCCGGTGTAGCAGAGGGTGCCCTCCACCAGCGCGTGGGTCTGGAGGGCGGCGTCGATGGCCGGACGCATACGCTCGACGTCGTTCAGGGCGTCGAACACGCGGAAGATGTCGACTCCCGTACTGGCCGCCTCCTTGACGAAGGCCCGAGCCACCGAGTCGGGGTACGGCGTGTAGCCGACCGTGTTGCGGCCGCGCAGGAGCATCTGGATGCACAGGTTGGGCGCGGCCTCGCGGATCGCGGCCAGCCTGTCCCAGGGCGACTCGCCCAAGAACCGGAGCGCGACGTCGTAGGTGGCCCCGCCCCATGCCTCGATGGAGAGGAGCTGCGGCGTCATCCGGGCCAGGTAGGGCGCGGCCGCCAGCAGGTCATAGGTGCGTACTCGCGTGGCGAGCAGCGACTGGTGCGCGTCGCGGAACGTCGTGTCGGTGACGGCCAGGGCGTTCTGGTTGCGGAGTTGCTCGGCGAACGCGCGCGCGCCGAGCGCCAGCAGCCGGTCGCGCGAACCCTCCGGGAACGGGCCGTCGAGGTCCAGCGGCGGCAGCTTCGTCGCCGGGTCGAGGTCGGTGGGCGCGTCGCCGTGCGGCCTGTTGACCGTGACGTCCGCCAGGTACCGGACGAGCCGCGTCGCGCGGTCGCCGCTGGAGCGGGCCGTGAGCAGCTCGGGGTGGTCGGCGATGTAGGACGTGGTGACGCCGCCCGCGCGGAAGTCGGGCTCGTCCAGCAGCGCCTGAAGGAACGGGATGTTGGACGCGACCCCCCGGATGCGGAACTCGGCGACGGCCCGGCGCGCCCGGCGCACCGCGTCCTCGAACGTCCGGCCGCGGCACGTCAGCTTCACCAGCAGCGAGTCGAAGTGCGGGGACACGATCGCGCCGCCGTAGGCCGTCCCGGTGTCGAGCCGCACCCCGGCGCCGCCCGGCGACCGGTACGCCGAGATCTTGCCGGTGTCGGGGCGGAAGCCGTTCGCCGGGTCCTCGGTGGTGATGCGGCACTGCACGGCGAACCCGCTCACGCTGACCTCGTCCTGCGCGATGCCGAGGTCGGCGAGCGTCTCGCCGCCCGCGATGCGCAGCTGGCTCTGCACCAGGTCGACGCCCGTGACCTCCTCGGTGACGGTGTGCTCCACCTGGATGCGGGGGTTCATCTCGATGAAGACGTGCTCGCCGCGGGCGTCCACGAGGAACTCGACCGTTCCCGCGTTCTCGTAGCCGATCTCTTGGGCGAACTTCACGGCGTCCTCGCAGAGCCGCTGCGTCACCTCTGGGTCCAGCCTGGGCGCGGGCGCGATCTCGACGACCTTCTGGTGGCGGCGCTGCACCGAGCAGTCGCGCTCGCGCAGGTGGACGATGTGCCCGGCGCCGTCCGCGAGGACCTGCACCTCGATGTGGCGGGGCCGGTCCACCGCCTGCTCCAGGAACACCGTGGGGTCGCCGAACGCGCTCTCGGCCTCGCGGCGCGCCGTGTCAACGGCGGCCTCCAGCTCCTCGCGGTGGTCGACGCGGCGCAGCCCGCGCCCGCCGCCGCCCGCCGCGGCCTTGACGAACAGCGGGAACCCGACCTCGTCGGCCGCCTCCAGCTCCCGTCCCGGCTCGGGCGTCGCCGAGCGCAGCACCGGCAGGCCCGCGCGCCGCGCCGCCGCGACCGCCTCGATCTTGTTGCCCGCCAGGCTCAGCACCCGGGACGGCGGGCCGACGAACTTGATCCCGTTGCGCTCGCAGGCCGCCGCGAGCTCGGGGCTCTCCGACAGGAACCCGTAGCCGGGGTAGACGGCGTCGGCGCCCACCCGCAGCGCCGTCTCCACGATCCCGTCCACGTCCAGGTAGGCGCGGACGGGGTGCCCGTGCTCCCCGATCTCGTACGCCTCGTCCGCCTTCTGCCGGTGCAGGGACAGGCGGTCCTCGTGCGCGTACACGGCGACGCTGGCGATGCCGAGTTCGTAGGCCGCGCGGAAGGCGCGGACGGCGATCTCGCCACGGTTGGCGACGAGCAGCTTTCTGATCACGTGTGTCTCCCAGGAGAGGCTCGGGGCGCGTCCGGCCGCGCCCGGCGGTCTCCTGGACTCCACGCTGAGCCGCTCATGGCGGGGGCGACCCGCGGGCGAGCCGAATCCTGGGATACCTACCCAGTTGAGCGGTTCGGATGGCCGCCTCGCGAGAACAAAGTGACGGATGATGCGATACGTGAAAAGCGAGGAAATTTTCGTCCAGCGGGGCGCGTGCACCCCGCCGCGGGCCTTCCTCAGGAGGCGCGACGGCGGCGGTCGAGCCAGACGCGGGCCGCGACCAGGGCCATGACGATCAGTGCGCCGACGAGGAAGCCGGTGAGGAAACTGGTGTGCGAGTCGTTCGGGGCGAGGACGATCCAGGCGACGCAGACGGCGGCCAGGAAGGCGCCGTAGCAGGCGATGAAGACATAGAAGCGCCTGCTCCAGAAGTTGCGGCCGGACGGCGTCACCGGGACCTCGCGGAGTTCCGCCTCCGGGCCGAGAGTGGCCGCTTTGGGCCGCTTGAAGTACTCGAAGCAGATCCAGGTGCCGCAGGGCTCCCAGCCGTCAGGCGCGAGACGGTCGACGACGGCCTTGCGGCGCCCCGGCAGGACGGTCTCGCGGTGGTACTCCCAGCGCTGCGGGTCGTCCGGGTCGCGGTGGCTCACGAAGCGGCCCGTGCTGTCGACCCTTTCCACCTCCCAGCCCTCGTCGCCGTAGCGGTTGAGGACCTCACGCTCATGGAAGGCGTCGGCCCTCCACTTCCACGTTTCGCCCTCGTCCGGCGGGACAGGGCCGCCGCGGACGTCGACCGGCGCCTCGTCCGGGGCGACCTGGAGGGCGAACTCTTCGGGCGTGCCGAACTCCTGCACCGGGTCGGTGCCGGACTCGGCCACGAACGCCGCGAGGTCGTCGACGGTGCGGGAGACCTCGTCCTCGGGGAGGCCGCGGGCGCGCAGCCGGTCCGCCAGTTCGTCGAAGTAGGGGTTGTTCATTGGCCGGCTCCCTGGGTGAGCATCTTCCGCACGGACTCGTCGAACGCGAGCCACAGGCCGCTCTGCTCGGCGAGCGTCGCGCGGCCTTCGTCTGTGAGGTGGTAGTAGCGGCGGCCGGGGCCGCGGTCGGCGGCGCGGAACTCCGCGGACACCAGTCCGGCCTCTTCCAGGCGGTTGAGGACCGGGTACAGAGTGCCGCCCTTGATCTGCCCGAGGCCCGCGCCGGCGAGCGTCTTGGCGATCTCGTAGCCGTAGCTCTCGCCCCCGGTGAGGCTCGCGAGGACCAGCAGGTCGAGGACGCCCTTGAGCCAGCTCGCGCGGCGATCGGCGGGCACTGCGGTCACCCTCCGGAGCGGGCGGGGCGGCGGCCGTGCCGAGCCGCCGCGGCGGACGGGATCTCCAAGGTCGTCTCCTCTGACCAGTCTGCCCTGTGAGCTAAACCGTATGGCAATCTAGTTAGGTATACAACCTAGATAGCCGCGCCCGGATGCGTCGGGGCCGGATCCGGACGCGGGCTAAACGGAACGATCACTCGGAATAGCCGGAAGGATCTTGCGGTTGCAACTACCGTGCGAACTCCCGCCAGCCGGGTAGCACCCATGTCCACGACCCATGGAGGTGAACCGTGCCGAGCAGCATTCCCCGCACCCGTTCCACCGGTGAACGCAAACACGTGAAGACGACGTCTCTGCGCGCCCTCGCGGTCGCAGCGCAACTCGAACGCAACCACGCCCCGGAGGGCCCACCGGGCAAGGCGGAAGGCCGGGTGGACTCCCGCCGCCGCCGGCGGACGCCCGACCCGGCCTGACACATCCGAACGCCCGGCCGCACCTCCGGTCCGGCACGCGAAGGCCCCCGCACCCGCGGGGGCCTTCGCGTTCTCCGGGCCGGCTCTTCTCCGGCCCGACCGCTAGGTGCGGGCCATGTCGAAGAACTTGTGGACGGTGGCGCGGGTGCGCTCCGTCCCCACGCTCTCCACCATCGCGGTCAGGTGCTCCGCGCCGAGGACGGCCAGCAGCGCGTGCGCGGCGGCCTCGCCGTCCGGGACGGCGTCACCGCACTGGTCGAGCAGGATCGTCAGGTGGCGGTGCCAGAAGCCGTAGGCGCCGATCCGGTACCGGGCCCCCGGCGAAGCGGTCTCGGACATGCGCACCAGCGACAGATGGTCGAGCGCGTAGTCCAGGTAGGCGTCGGCGAAGGCGTGCAGACGCTCGGACGGCGCTACGGCCGTGCCGCCCTCACCCGGGCCCAGAGGAGCGGGACCGGACAGGATCGCGTCCTGGAGTTCGCGCTCGCGTTCGTTCAGGAGCGCCACGGCGAGGCCCGCCTTGTCGCCGAATCTGCGGAAGAGCGTGCCCTTGCCGACGCCCGCCTCGGCGGCGACGGCGTCCATCGAGACCGCCTCGACACCGTGCCGGGCGAAGAGCGCCGCGGCGGCGTCCAGCACCTTCGCGCGGTTGCGCGCGGCGTCGGCGCGCTCCTTGGGCGGCGGCGTCCGCATCAGTTCCAGGTCGACGCGCCTCGCACCGGCCGGGCGACGGTCCATCATCGCCTCCTCCCCCGTGGATACAACCGGACTATAGTCCAATTATACGGTCGCGGCCACCGGCGCTAGATCATCCGCTTTGCCGACCGCATACCATCGTTGGGCCCTAGTCTTGCGGAACGGTCCTGGGGCGCGGTGTGACAACGGGGAGCGAGTGGTGTGACGGACAGGACGATGCCGGATGCCCATCCACTGCGGTCGGGAGACCCGGTCGAGCTGGGCGGATACGAGATCGTGGGCCGCCTCGGCGAGGGCGGGCAGGGCGCGGTCTTCCTGGGGCGTCCGCGGGGCGGGGAAGGCGCGCCCCGCGCCGCCGACCACGTCGCGATCAAGCTGCTGCACGGCGGGCTCGCCGGGGACGAGTCCGCCCGCGCGCGCTTCGTCCGCGAGCTGGAGGTCGCCAAGCGCGTCGCGCGCTTCTGCACCGCGCAGGTCCTGGACGCCGACGTAGCGGGCGACCAGCCCTACATCGTCAGCGAGTACGTGCCCGGCCTGTCGCTGCACCACGTCGTGCGGACGGAGGGCCCGCGGACGGGCGGCGCCCTGGAGCGGCTCGCGGTGAGCACCCTGACAGCGCTCACGGCGATCCACCAGGCCGGCATCGTGCACCGCGACTTCAAGCCGCACAACGTCATGATGGGCCCGGACGGGCCCCGCGTCATCGACTTCGGCGTGGCGCGCGCGCTGGGCGCCGCGGGCGAGACGCAGAACGTCGGCACTCCCGCCTACATGGCCCCTGAGCACTTCACCGGCGGAGAGGTGGGCCCCGCGGCCGACATGTTCGCCTGGGGCACGACGATGGCGTTCGCCGCCACGGGACGTCCCGCGTTCGGCAACGACGAGATGGCCACGGTCATGCACCGGATCCTCACCGGCGAGCCGGATCTGGGCGACCTGCCGAGCCCGATGCGCGAGCTCGTCCTCGCGTGCCTGGCCAAGGAGCCCGCGCAGCGGCCGACCGCCCGCGAGGCCCAGGAGCGGCTGGTCGGCGCGGCCAGCGGCACGTCCTCGGCCGGGTCCGCGGTGCCGCCGCTGCCGGCCTTCCCCGGGCTTCCCGCCGAGATCCCCAGCCCGCAGTACGCGTCCGCGCCGCCCAACTCGACGGACCCGCACGCCGCCCCGTCCGTCATGGCCGGTGCGCTGCTGCCGCCCGACCACGTCACGGACCCCTCCGGTGTCCGGCACAGGACGGCTCCGCAGCCGCATCCCTTCGGGGAGGCGACACCGCCGCCGCACGGCCCCGGCGCTCCGGGAACGCCGCCGCCGGTTCCGCCCGGCCCGCCCGGCGGCTCCGGGTCGAACGGCAGGGGCCGGGGACGGCTCGTCGTGCCGATCGCCGCGGCGGTGGCGGTCGCGGCGGTCATCGCGGGCGGCGCCGCATGGGCCACGACAAGGCCCGACAGCGGCAAGGGGCAGTCTGTATCGGCGTCCGACCAGCCCCAGGGCGCACAGGGCGACTCCGGGGCCGCGAACGGTTCCGGTGGTGACGCCCAGAGCCCGACGAAGACGAAACCGGGGCAGCCGAAGCCCGGCCAGAGCAGCAACCCTGCGAACCCGAACGCGTCCGCGAAACCGGGTTCGCCGAGGCAGCCCGGTGGCGCGACCCCCACGAGGGGCACCGGCGGTGGCGGCTCGACGCCCACCAAGGAGCCGCCGAACAAGTACACCCCGCAGGCCGCGTGCAACAGCGGCGGCAAGGGGAGCGGGTACTACGTCCTGCGCTCCATGAGCGTGTCCGGTGGCGTCGCCTACCTGCTGTACAGCAACTCGTCCACCTACAACTGCGCCGTCACCATCAAGACGACGCACGTCGGCACCAAGTCGGCGGTGTCCGCCTGGATCCAGAAGAAGGGCGGCGGCGTCATCGCCGACAGCGGCTCCTTCGCCTGGTACGCGGGACCGGTGTACGTGAAGGCGCCCGGGACGTGCGTCCGCTTCGGCGGGAACGGCCGTACCGCTCCCTACGGCAACTGCGGCTGACGTTCAGGCCCGCGGGGAGCCTCTCGCCTCGGAAATGAACAAGGCCACCCTCGCGCCTGGGGTGGCCTCTGTAGCGTGCGGGCGGTCGGGTCGACTCGGCTGCACCGGTGCCGACCCGGCCACTCTCGGTTCAGTTGTGGGAGGCGATGAGATGGTCGAAGTCGCCGTCCTTGGCACCAAGGATCAACGCTTCTATCTCGGGGCGGGTGTAGATGAGGGCCGGGCCCTCGGGATGGCGGGAGTTGCGCATCGCGACCTGCCCACCGGGCAGTTCGGCGATTTCCACACAGTTCCCCTGGGAGTTGCTTCGCCGGGACTTGAGCCATCGCGCTCCGAGGAGCTCGGCGGCCGGCATCCCGTTGTCGTAATCGGTCTGGAGCATCATGTCTCTCTGAGAAGATCACCGAGAAGCTCGACGGTGCGCTCCGGGGTCGCACTGTCGACACACAGGCGTTCCATCGCCTGGAGATAGGTGTCGACATCGTCGCGCTTGTCCAGGTACATCGCGCCGGTGAGGTTCTCGACGTAAACCACGTCCGGCAGATCCTGCTCGGGAAAACGCAGGATCGTGAAGGCGCCCCCCTCGGCCGCGTGGCCTCCGAACCTGAACGGCATGATCTGGATGGTGACGTTGGGCAGTTTCGACATCTCGATGAGGTGCTCGAACTGGCCCCGCATCACCTCAGGTCCGCCGATGGGGCGCCGCAGCGCCCCCTCGTCAACCACGGCCCACAGGCGCGGCGCGTCCGGGCCCGTGAGGCGTTCCTGACGTTGCAGGCGCAGTTCCACTCGCTGGTCGATCTCGTGTTCGGCGGCCCCGGCGTTGCCCAGGCGGATCACCGCACGCGCATACCCCTCCGACTGCAGCAGTCCCGGGACGAACTGCAGTTCATACGTGCGGATCAGCGCCGCCGACTCCTCCAGGCCCACATAGGTCTGGAACCAGCCGGGCAACACGTCGTTGTACCGGTGCCACCAACCGGGGGTGTTGGCCTCCCGCGCAAGCTGTAGCAGCGCCTCGCGTTCCGTCTTGTCGCTGACGCCGTACAACGTGAGCAGGTCGTCCACGTCTCGCTCTTTGAAGCTGACCCTGCCGAGCTCGAGGCGGCTGATCTTCGACTCCGACGCACGGATGACGTAGCCGGCGTCCTGACGGGTCACGCCCTTCTGCTCGCGCAGACGGCGAAGCTGCGACCCGAGCAGGATCCGACGGACCGTCGACCCGCTTCCCGGCGTCTCTGGAGTCACGCCCAACCTCCCGGCTATTCGGCGGACAGCGAACCTAGTGTGCCACTGGCCTCAGCGTCCTGCGGTTACCTCCGATCTTCCGCGCGCATCCGCGTCGCCCCGCACCCTCACAACGCGGATGCACGTGCATTGGGCCTTGCATTCGCACGCTACGATGCGCAGGATAACGCACGAGACTTCCGAGCCACGGCTGCACAACGAGATCACTCTGCGGGGTCCGGTGGAATGACGTCACGCCACGCGCACGACGACACGCGGTGGGAGCTCGGCCCTCTCGCGGGGCCGGACGACCCACGGGCCCACGCTGGGCGCTCGACGGAGGTCCCGGAGTCCTTCGACCTGCCTCCCCGCCTGGACAAGGCCGTCACGGCGCTGACGGAACTGCGGGGGTCCACGGTCTCGTTCACCGTGCAGCCCGATCCGGAATCGGTCACCGAGGCCCGGCACTTCGCCATCTCCAGGCTGGCCGAGTGGAGCCTGTCCGAGCTTTCCGACGACGTCGGCCTCGTCGTCTCCGAACTCGTCACGAACGCGCTGCGGCACAGCGGCGGGACGGCCGGCGGGTGGCCGGGCGACGACGTGCACCGCGAGGGCGTGTACGACGACCCGGCCGACCCGCTCGGCTCCGCGCCGTCCGCCATCCGGCTGCGGCTCGGGCACGAGGCGCCGTGGCTGCTCTGCGGGATCATGGACGCGAGCCGGTCGGCGCCCCGCCGCAAGGAACCCGACTACATCGCCGAGACCGGCCGCGGCCTGCATCTCGTCGAGTCGTTCAGCGTCCGGTGGGGGTGGCGGGCCCTCCCCCACGGGAAGGTCGTTTGGGCGCTCTTCCGGTCCCCTTGACGAGCGCAACCGGATCGGCGGGCGTAACGGCCCGCGACCGGGGTAACAATTGAGTTCCCCCTGCGAGGGCCTAGAACTTCTCTAGGGCTTGACAAGACGCGGGACAGAGAGGAGCACCGGTGGACTTCGCCGTCGAGCATCGCGTCGAGAAGGGCCTCACGGTCGTGAAGATCAGCGGTGAGATCGACGTCTTCACCAGCCCCCGGCTGCGCGAGGCCCTGCTCGACATCATCGACAACGGCGGCGCGCACCTGGTCATCGACCTCGGCGAGGTGACCTTCCTGGACTCCACGGGGCTCGGTGTGCTCGTCGGCATCTACCACCGGCTCCGCGCGCGGGACGGCTCGATGTCGTTCATGGGCGTCAACGACCGGGTGCGGCGCGTCTTCCACGTCACCCAGCTCACCAAGATCTTCGTCCTGCACCGCTCCCTGGAGGACGCCATCGCGGCCCACGAGGCCGCCGCGTCCTCCTGACCCCCGCCGACCTGCTTCGCACGCGCTCGCGCCGTTCGATGGGCGCGGGTTATCCACAGTTTCCGTCGGCGCGCCCCGCGTCGGGCGCACCCGGTACGGTGAGACCGAGATCAAGCCCGCCGCCTGGGGTCCCCCCGACGCGCGGTGCTGTCCGGCCCATCGAACGGACGGGAGCCCTCCGTGGCAGAACAGCCGCTGCATGAGCACACGCTCGGCAATGGCCTGCGCGTGGTGGTCTGCGAAGACCACGTCGTACCTCTGGCCGCCGTGAACATCTGGTACGGGGTGGGCTCGCGGCACGAGCGGGCCGGCCGCACCGGGCTCGCCCACCTCTTCGAGCACCTGATGTTCCAGGGCTCGGCGAACGTGGCCGAGGGCGAGCACGCCGCACTGCTGGAGAGCGCCGGCGCCGCGTTCAACGCCAGCACGTCCTTCGAGCGCACGAACTACTACGAGACGGTGCCGGTCAGCCATTTGGAGCTCGCGCTCTGGCTGGAGGCCGACCGCATGGGCACGCTCCCCGCCGCGCTGACCCAGGCCAACCTCGACAACCAGCGCGACGTGGTGAAGAACGAGCGGCGCCAGCGCTACGACAACCAGCCCTACGGGACGGCCTTCGAGCGGCTGTGCGCGCTGACGTTCCCGGAGAGCCACCCCTACGCGCACACCCCGATCGGCTCCATGGAAGACCTGGACGCCACCACCCTCGACGACTGCACCGACTTCTTCGCCACCTGGTACGCGCCGGGCAACGCCGTCCTGTCCGTCGTGGGCGACGTCGACCCCGCGAAGACCCTGGATGCCGTCGAGCGCTACTTCGGCGGCATCCCGGCCGGTCCGGCCAGGCCCGCCGCGCGGCCGGGCGAGCTCGGGCCGCTGAGCGGCGTCCGCGGCGAGTCGCTCGACGAGGAGGTCCCCTCCCCCGCCTACTTCGCGATGTTCACGCTGCCCACCGACGGCGGCGACGACATCGAGGCCGCCGAACTCGCGGTCGAGATCCTCGGCGGCGGCTCCGGCTCCCGCCTCTACGACCGGATGGTGCGGCGCGACCAGATCGCCACCGAGGTGTGGGCCGGGGTCACGCGGCTCGCGTCCGGCCCGTCCCTGGCGATCGTGGACGCCGTCGGCCCCGAGCCCGAGAAGATCGCCGCCGTGCTGGACGAGGAGCTCGAACGCTTCGCCGCGCAGGGCCCCGACGACGACGAGACCGCCCGCGCCACCGCCCAGGCCGAGCGCGGCTTCCTGGAGCAGACCGAGACGGTGACGGGCCTCGCCAACGCGCTGTCGCAGAACGCGACGCAGTTCGGCGACCCGGCCCGGGTCTTCACCGCCCCCGGCCGCGCCGCCGCGGTCACCGGTGACGCGATCAAGGAGATGGCCGGCCGCTGGCTGGCCCCGGGCGCCCGCACCGCCCTGACCTACGGAGGCACCTCGTGAGCAGCGGCCTTGCACTGCAGCCCCGTCCCGTCCCCGGGCCCGTCCCGGCCTGGACGTTCCCGGCCGGCACGGCGGGCCGCGTCCCGGCCGGCCCGGCCACGCTCCGCTGCGACCTGCCCGGCCGCCGGCTCGCCGCGGTCCGCCTCGTCCTGCACGCGGGGGCGGGCCGCGAGCCGTCCGGCCTCGACGGCGTCGCCACGCTGGCCTCCCGCGCCCTGCTGGAGGGCACCGAACCCGGCGGCGGCACCGCGCTGACCGCCGCGTTCGAGCGGCTCGGCGCCAGCCTCTACGCGCACGCCGACCTGACCGCGCTGCGCGTCGCCCTCGACGTCCCGACCTCCCGCCTCGGCGATGCCCTGGAGCTGTTCTCCTCGGTGGTGCGGCGCCCGGCGCTCGACGACGCCGACGTGCGCCGCCTCGTCCGCGAGCGCCTGGAAGAGATCGCCCAGGACGACGCCGACCCCGGCACCCGCGCCATGCGCGAGCTGCGCTCGGTCATCTTCCCGGCGCAGGCCAGGGCCTCCCGCCCGACGGGCGGCGGCCGCGAGTCGGTCGGCGCGCTGCAGGGCTCGCACGTCCGCGACTTCTACGGTTCCGTGGTCCCCGCGGAGGCGACCGCGGTCGTCGCCGGCGACCTGTCCGGCACGGACGCCGAAGGCGCCCTCACCGCCGCCCTGGAGGGCTGGGCGGGGGCGGGCGGGCCGCTCCCCACCGCCGACCGGATCATGCCCGAGTCCGCGGCCCGGATCGTCGTCGTCGACCGGCCCGGCTCCGTGCAGACCTACCTCAGCTTCGGGCACGGCGTCCCCGACCGCTCCCACCACGACTGGCCGTCCCTGATGGTCGCCTCGCACGTCCTCGGCGGCGGGCTCACGTCCCGCCTCAACGCGGTCCTGCGCGAGGAGAAGGGCTACACCTACGGCATGCGCGCCGGCCTGCTCCGGATGCGGCACTGCGGCCTGTTCATCGCCCAGGGCGCCGTCCACACCGAGGTCACCGCCGACGCCGTCGCCGACGCGCTGACCGAGCTGCGCGGCGTCGTGTCCCGCGGCATCGACGCCGAGGAGCACGGCTCGTCCGTCCGCGCCCTCGCCGACCGCGCCCCGGCCGAGTACGAGACGGCCCGCGCCGTGGCCGCCGAGCTGGCCGACGTGTCCGCCAACGGCCTGGGCGCCGACTACCCGAGCGCCTACCTGGCCGCGGTGCGCGCCTCCACCCCCGACGGGGTGGCCCGCGCCTACCGCAAGCACATCGACCCCGAGGCCCTCACCGTCATCGCCGTAGGCGACGCCGCCCAGATCCGCGAACCCCTGGAGAAGCTCGGCTACGCCACTGTGACCGTCACCCCCAAGGAGGACTGACCCCACGCGCGCGTCGATGGGGTGTCGGCGCGGGCGGTGAGGTAGCGGTCGAGGACGACTTTGCCGAGATGGCCGGTGGAGCCGGTGAAGGATGTTCCTGACGGCGTAGTCGTCCAGGAGGAACCGGACGTCGGCGACGGAGAGGTCCTGGAGGTCGTCGGCACCCCAGACCTTCCCGCCGGCACGTAGTGAGAGCGGGCCATGACGGCCACGATGGGCGCCTGCCCGCCCAGGCCGGGGCCGCGAAGGGCGAGGACGCGGCGACCTCGCCGGAGACGCCGGGCGCACCGCTCGGGGCAGATGGGCGGTTGGGGTGGGAAATTCCGGGTTGGCGCCGGAGCGGGTGAACCGGTGGCATGGTTGAGGGTGTCTAAGGTGCTGTGCGCGCGGCCCGGGCCGTGCGTGCGGTGTGCGCGGGGCATGTCGCCTCGCGGGCGGGAGAGGGGAACGGCCGGTGTCCTACGGGCAGATGGCGGGCGGCGGGCCGTCCGTCGACACGATCCTGGCTGAGCCGAACTGCAAGCCCGGCGGGGTCGTGGCGGGCAAGGTGCATCTGCGCGGCGGGGCCGGACCCGCGGAGATCCGGCAGGTGACGCTGGCGCTGATGCCGCGCATGCAGCACCACGGGGGCGAGACGGCGGGGCCCGAGGTCTACCGCGGCGCCCTCACCAGGGGCTTCCGGCTGGACGCGGGCGGGCAGCGCGACCTGGCCTTCTCCATCCCGCTGCCGTACGAGCTGCCGTTCACGACCGTCCTCGGCCACGAGCTTCCCGGCTTCACCATCGGGATGTGCACCGAGATCGACGTCGCGGGCCAGCCCGACCCCGGCGACATCGACCCGATCTCGGTGGAGCCGCTGGAGTCCCAGCAGTGGGTGCTCGCCTCGATCGCCCGGCTCGGCTTCCAGATCACCAACGTGACGTTCGAGTCGTCCAAGCTTCGGGGCGTCTCCCAGCAGCTGCCGTTCCACCAGGAGATCCACCTCAACCCGCCGCAGTCCTTCCAGGGACGGATCGACAAGGTCGGGCTGAGCTTCGTCGCCAGCCCGCGCGCCATGGCCTTCGTGCTGCGCGCCGAGGACCGCGACACCCCGCAGGACGAGTCGTTCGGGGTCTTCCAGGTGGCGCACGGCGAGGCCGCCGAGACCGACTGGAACGCCAAGATCAGCCAGTGGCTGGAGGCCGCGGCCGCGCTGCCCCGGTCGTCCCGGCCCGGCTCGTCGGCCCAGGGCGGCGCCATGCAGCAGGCGCCGCTGCCGCCGCCCGGCGGCCCCTCGACGTTCCCGCCGCCCCCGCCGTCCCCGGCACAACCCGCGGCGTCCTACGGCGGGCCCGGCGAATACGGATCGCACGGCAACGCCCAGTTCCCGCCTCCGGCACCGGCACCCGGGCAGCAACCGGCACCGATGGCCGGTTCCGGTTACGCACCGACCCCGTCCGCCATGCCCCCGGCACCCGGACACGGCTTCCCCCCACCCGTGCATTCCCCCATGCCCGGCCACGGAATGCCATCCCACGGAGCACCGCCTCCGGCCCCCCACAGCGCACCCCCGCACGGCGCACCGCCCCACGGGGCACCGCCCCACGGGGCCCCACCCCACGGGGCGCCCCCGCCTCCCGCGCCACCGCACGGAACGCCGTCCCACGGGGCGCCACCGCACGGAATGCCGTCCCATGGGGCGCCGCCTCCGGCACCGCCGGGGCCCGCGCCGTACCCGCCGCCCGCGCATGGCGGGCCGCCCCCACCCGCGCCGCCCGGGCCCGCGCCGTACCCGGCCCACGGGCAGCCGCCGCCGGTGCACGTCCATCACGCTCCGCCCGGCTACCACGGGCATCGCCACCTCGGCCACGGCGCCGCCGCGGCCGGCCTGGTCGGCGGCGCCGCCGCGGCCGGGATCGCCGGCGGCATGGCCTTCGGCGCCGTGGACGCGGCCGGATACGCGCAGAACGTCGCGGGCTACGTCGCCGGCGCCCCCGTGGACGCGTTCGGCAACGCCCTCGCCGGATACGCGGGCAACGTCGCCGGCAACATGATCGCGGACGCCGCCGGCGGCGTGGCCGGAGACATCGCAGGCGACGTGGCAGGCGAGCTGGCCGGCGGCGCCGCCGAAATCCTCGGCGGCCTCCTAGGCGGCCTCTTCGGCTGACCGCGAGCAATTCCGACGCGGCGCTGGGCTGGGCCCCGGGTGATGGGGTCAGGGGCGGGTCTCCAAAACTCGCCATGGTCCGGGTGTCGAGAATGTGGTGCCGGCTCCGTCCCCGGTACACCAGCGGCCAGGATTGGCCGCGCGACGGAGAGGGAGAACCGCTATGGCGATTCAGCGGATGGACAACGTCGGCATCGTCGTCGACGACCTGGAGGCCGCGATCGCGTTCTTCGTGGAACTCGGCATGGAAGTGGAAGTCAAGGCGCCGATCGAAGGCCTTTGGGCGGACCGCACCGTCGGGCTCGACGGGATCCGCAGCGAGATCGCGATGATGCGGACCCCGGACGGCCACGGCAAGCTGGAACTGGCGAAGTACCACGCACCCGCGGCGGTCGGCGGCGGCGCGAAGAACCCGCCGCCCAACACGCTGGGCCTGCACCGTGTCATGTTCGCCGTCGACGACATCGACGACACCATCGCCCGGCTGCGCCCCCACGGCGCCGAACTCCTCGGCGAGGTGGCCCGGTTCGAGGACAGCTACCGCCTCTGCTACCTCCGCGGCCCCGAGGGAATCATCGTCGCACTGGCCGAGCAACTCGGCTGACACCCCCACCCGAGCCGCCCGACCCGGCCGCATGACCTAGACGCCGCTCGCCATACCGGGCCCCGCGTTCGGCGACTGCCGACCGGCTTGGGCGTGAGGCAGCGCCAGGTCGTGCGCGGCAGACCCGGCAGACCCGGCAGACCTAGCGGACGCGGCGGACCCGGCAGACCGGACCGGCGGACCCGGTGGGCGCGGGGCCCTGCGGCGGGGGGCGCGACTGGGTTTCTCGGATGCCTTCCCGGCGCGGTCGGCCCGCGGGTCCGCGTGAGGGAAGGTGGGGGCGGTGGCTTTTGCAGGGGGCGGCCGGGACTTTGGTTCTGGGCGTTGTTCGGGTGATCTTGGGGGTAGCCGGGGGGACGGTGGGGTAAAGGAAAAAGGGGCGTTTCGGACGGGATCCGCTGCGCACTCGGCCAATCCGGCCGGGGGTGGTTATCGTCGTGAGCGCGCAGCCTGCTTCCCGAGGAGTCACATGACCACCGTGATCCTGGTTCTGCTCTGCCTCGCGATCGCCGGGCGCGAGCTCTACCTGGCGTCCGACAAGCGGTTGCCGCAAGCCCAGGCGGAATTGCGGAACCTGCGGAAACAGCTGACCGAGCTCGCGCGGGACCACGACGTGCTCAAACGGGTGGTCGACGAGGCGACCGAACCGGTCGGCATTCCGATCCCGCCGCCGCAGGCCGAGGCGCCGTCCGACATCGAAGAGCGGCTGGAGTCCGTCAACGGGCGGGTGGAGCGGCTGGAGAAGCAGTTCGGCGATCTGTCCGACGAGCTGGCGGGCGTCGACCTCGACCGCGATTCGCACCGCGCGCTGGCGCGGACGCTCGACGCGGTGGAGCAGGACGTCCAGGAGCTGCACCGCGAGATGCTCGACCGGCTCGACCGGGAAGAGGGCGTGGTCACCGGGGTGCTGCTGAGCGAGGAGGGCGAGAGCGAGGCGCTGCTCGCGGAGGCCTACGAGCAGTGCGCCGCCGAGTGCGGGCTGCGCATCCGGGTGCGCGACCAGCGGTCGGCGCAGGCCACCGGCACCTATTGGGGCACCGTCTACCGGATGTCCGGGCGGCGCCCCGACGTCCTCGCCGAGGACCTGTTCTCCTACGTGCGCGGCCTGTTCGACCCGAAGGACGGCGCCGCGGTGACCGTGCTGCTCACCGAGCTGGCCTCGCTGCGGGGCGGCGGTGTCGCGCGGTTCGGGTCGTTCGCCGTGGTCAGCACCCAGAGCGCGGTGCTCTGCGGCGTGCTGCCGGACGAGGGCGAGCCGCCGACCGAGCCGTGGCGGCTCGTCGAGCACATCCGCGGGCTGCCCGCCGATCGGCAGCGCGACCTCACCTGGCTGCGTTCGGACGACTGATCAGGGGCGGACGAACCGGGGCGCTCCGTCCGTCCGATCCACCCTGAACGCCAGCAGGCATCGCGGGACCCGGGCCGCGTCGATCTGGAGGCACAGGCCCAGCCCGAGGTCCGGGTCGACGACGACCACGCGCCGCAGGGCCCGCAGCGCGCGCCGCGCCCGGATCCGCGTCTCGGGGCGGCCCGCCTCGCGCACCGTGCCGGTGACGACCCGGCCCGCGTAGCGCCAGAGCGCCACCGAGTCGAGCACGCGCACGCCCGCCGACGTCAGGTTCGCGACGATCACGACGCCGCTGTCGTCGTCCTCGGTCGGGGACGGGGACGGCAGCGCGCCCTCCCCCGGCAGGTCGCGCGGCGCTCGCGGGCCGGCGACCGCGCGGTGGTAGCGCAGCGGGTCCAGCGTGTCGATCACGAACGCCCCCGCGTACGGCCTGGAGGCGCGCGGCGGGCGCGTCAGTCCGGGCGCCGGGGGCCACACCGCCCGCACGCCCAGGCGGGCGCTGAGATCGAGCACGATGCCGGCGTCGTCCAGCCACGCCGGGACGCCGAGCTTGGCCGCGGCCGTCCGGTCGAGGGCGTCCATGGTCTGCCACAGCTCGTCGGTGCGGCGGGAGAGCGTCGACGCCATCCCGAGGCCGGGGAACGCGCTCTCCAGCACGGCCAGCGTCGCCCGCCACGTGGGGCTGCCCGCGAACTCCGCCACGAACGCGTCCGCCATGGCCCTGCGCCGCTCGGGGTCGGCCATGGGCCCGGGCCGCTGCGGCGGTTCCCACTGCTGGACGGGAATGTCCGGCGCGGTCACCGAGGGCGGCTCTACGGACAGCCCCTTCCCAGGCAGGAACGGCTCGTCGTCGCTTCGCGCGTGCCGCCCCGTGGGGGCGGGCCCGGCCTCCTGGGGCGTCCAGGACTCGCCCGGCGGCGTCTCGCCCAGGCCGAAACCGGGAGGCGTCTCGCGCGGTGTCCACAGCGGGTCGTCATGGGCCGCCGGTGTCTCGGCGGGCAGCGGGGCCGGCGGCGGCACCGCCGGCGCGTGGGCGGTCCAGGGCTCGTTCGCGGGTTCCGGCGGCGGCTGGACGGGGACCCAGTCGGACGGCGGCTCCGCCGGCTCCTCCGGGGCCGGGTCCGGGGCGGGCTCCGGGGCGGTCCGCTTGCCCGCCACGTGGACGTCTTCGGGGTAGGGGCCTGGACGGGGTGCGGGCTCGGGGCCGGCCTCCTCGGGTCCGGGGTCTTCGGGCTGAGGGGTGCGACGGTCGCGCGGGCCGAATCTCACGATGTCGATCCTGCGCTGAGATCAAGATCATCGGCAAGCTCATCCGGGACCGAACAGCGCGGTGCACAGGGATCGGAGGCGGTCCGGGCCGTCCTCGGCGGGCAGCACGGTGAGGACGGGGTCCGGGGACGGGTCGTGGCGCAGCCGCACCTCCACCTCGCGCCGCGCGGGCTCGTCGGCGCCCTGAGCGGCGGCGATGTCCCGCAGACCCACGGGCACGACCTCGGGGATCTCGACGACGAGGGGCTGCTCGCCTGCGGGGAGCTCGTCGAGCCAGAGGTCGAGTACGTGATGGGCGAGACCGTTCAGCAGGCGCCCCCAGGGTTCGAGGAGGCTCGGCGGGACGTCCTCGGTCTGGAGCTCGGGGAGGCCGAACCTGGCAAGCCCCTTGGTGGTGATGTACGCACCGTCACGGCCGGTGGTGTGCGGGAGGAGCATCCAGTCGGTGAGCCGGACGGTGCCGTCCGGCCCCGGAAGGGAGCGGAACAGCCGGTCCCTTGGTAGGACCTGCGGCGTGAAGACGTCGACCACCGGGGCGGACGCGGCGGCGCCGACCGCGCCCGCGACGGCGCGGGCGGCCCACTCGTGCGCGGGCGGCCGCCCCGGCCGGTACGCGGCGCGGACGGCGAGGACGTGCGCCGCGGCGGCGACGGTGTCCACCTCGGACGGGGCGCCGCCGTACGCGGCGAGCAGGTCGGCGGGCAGCGGCGGGAAGTCTTCCGCCGGGCGCTGGTCGAGGGTGAGCATGGGGCTGCCGAGCATGCCGAGGACGAGGTCACGCAGGGGCGGCGAGGTGCGCCGCGCCACCTCCTCCCGGGCCAGCGCCGCCGGGTCGCGGATCGGCTCGGCGAGCGCCACGGCATAGGTGCCGTAAAGCGTCTCGGGGACCGGCAGCGTCAGCTTCTCACCCAAATCGTCCCCCGGTGGGCCTCGACGAACGGCGACACCTTCGATCAGAACGAAGCGGACGTTGGAAAGTATCTGGCGCGAACGGGACACTTACCTCCCAAACCCGCGACCCGCTCCCCTGGGGTGGCGGCTTCAGCGGGGTGGGACTCGTTGTTCGAACCAGACGACCTTGCCGCCCTCGGTGCGGTGGGTGCCCCAGCGGGTGGAGAGGTGGCCGACGAGTTGGAGGCCGCGGCCGGACTCGTCGGTGGCGTCGGTGTGGCGCAGGTGGGGCATGTCGGCGCCGTCGTCGTGGACCTCGCAGAGCAGCGTGCGTCCCTTGATCAGGCGGAGGCCGACCGACCCGGCGCCGTGGACGAGGGCGTTGGTGACGAGTTCGCTGACGAGCAGGCGGGCGGTGTCGGCGAGGTCGTCCAGGCCCCAGCCGGCTAGCCGGACGCCGACCTGCGCGCGGATCCACGGGACGCTGCCGGGCACGGGTTCGAGCTCCCAGGTGACGACGTCGTCGAGGGGGATGCCGTCGAACCCGACCGCGACGATGGCGATGTCGTCGGCGGGGGTGGGCGCGGCGAGGCCGTCGATCAGGTCGTCGCAGGTGCGGTCGAGGTCGCCGGACGCCTCGGCCAGCCGGGCGCGCAACTCCTCCAGGCCCGCGTCGATGTCGCGGTCGCGGCGTTCCAGGAGGCCGTCGGTGCACAGCACGAGCTGGGACCCGTCCTCGACCTTGAACTCCGTCGTCTCGAACGGCTCGCCGCCGACGCCGACGGGCACGCCGGGCGGGACGGGCAGCACGCGGCTCTCCCCGTCCGCCGCGACGAGGACGGGCGGGACGTGCCCGGCGTTGGCGACCGTGCACCGCCGCTCGACCGGGTCGTAGACGGCGAACAGGCAGGTGGCGAGGTAGTCCTCGCCGAGGCGGCGGGCGAGGCCGTCGAGCTGGCGCAGCACCCGGTCGGGCCGCATGTCCTCGGCGGCGAGGGTGCGGACGGCGGTGCGCAGCTGGCCCATGATCGCGGCGGAGGTGAGGCCGTGCCCCATCACGTCGCCGACGACGAGGCCGAGCCGGCAGCCGGGCAGCGGGATGGCGTCGAACCAGTCGCCGCCGACCTGGGCGGCCTGCCCGGCGGGCCGGTAGCGGTAGCGGACGCGCGCGCCGGCGACGTCGGGCGGGTCGTCGGGGAGCATGCTGCGCTGCAGCTCCTCGGCGACCTGGACCTCGCGCCGGTACAGCCGCCCGTTGTCGACGCAGAGCGCGGCGCGCCGGGCGAGCTCGTCGACCATGGCGAGGTCGAGCTGGTCGAACGCGTGCCGGTCCTTCTTGCGGAGCAGCATGAACGTGCCGAGCACCCGGCCCCGCGCGATCAGCGGGACGACCAGCAGCGCGCGCCCGGCGAACAGCGGCCGCGGGTCGCCGGCGCCGAACGCGGCGGCGAGCCGGGCGGCCTGCCCCTCGTCGACGCGCGGGATGTGCACGGGCCGCCCGGTGCGCATGGCCTGGACGAACGGGGTGCAGGACGGCAGGGAGAGCGGCTCGTCCTCGGGGACGGCGTCGTCCCAGCGCCCGGGCTCGTCGTTGTGCGCGACGGCGACGCGGCGCATGGGCGTGGTCTCGTCGACCTCGTCCGCGGGCGGGGCGGAGTCGGCGACGACGCTTTCGAGCAGTTCGACGGCGGCGAAGTCGGCGAGCCGCGGCACGAGGACCTCGGCGAGCGTCCGGGCGGCCTGCAGGTGGTCGAGCGAGCTGCCGATCTGCTCGCCGGCCGCGCCGAGGAAGGCGAGCGGCTCCATCGCGTGGGGGAAGCCCCGCCGGGTGCGCGGCGGGAGGGCCGCCGGCGTGCGCGGCGCCGGCCGGGGCAGCGGGACGGTCGGCGCGGCGGCCGGGGCGGCCCTGGTCTGCGGGACGAGGGGCAGCCGGAGGGTCAGGCCCAGCGACACCGCCGGGCAGCCGAGGGCGAGCACCTGCGAGGCGATCGTCCCGAACTCGGCCGGGTCGAGCGCGGGCAGCAGTTCGGCGAGGCGGTCGGCGAACGGGGCCGCGAACGGGTCGGGCCCGTCAGGGGACGGGCCGGCGAGCGTGGGCTCGACCCGCAGCAGCCGGACGGTGGCCGGGCGGCGGGCGGCGCCGTCGGACGGGCCGGGCCCGGCGGGCGGGGCGAGCAGCAGGTCGCCGACGGTGATGCCGATCCCGTCGCGGCGCAGGCTGCGCAGGTCGGCGGCGAGCGCGAGCACCCTGACGCCGTGGTCGCCCGGGGCCCCGTCGATGGGGTAGACCCACCAGCCGATCTCGGCCGGCTCCCCGTTGTCGGCGCGCGGCAGGGTGCAGGCGCCGCACCAGACGTGCCCGAAGGCCTCCGGCTCGAAGGCGCCGCGGTGCTCGCGGGGCAGCCGGAGGAGATCGCCTGGCGGGCGGCCGAGGGCCTGCGGCCGCGCGGCGCCGAACAGGTCGGCGGCGATATCGTCCCAGTGGCTGATGCGGCCGCGGTCGTTCACCATGACGGCCGTCATCCTCGTGACGCCCAGCAGATCCGCGATCACCATGCGGTCCCCCTCCCCCCCGAGCGGACGCCGCCCGAAGCTGCCCGGCAACACGCGGTAAGGGTGAAGCTACATGCTGTGAGGCCGGTTCGCTCGGGAACGGCGGAATACGTCCGAGTGAGCACTCACTCATTCCGTGCGGGCGTGCTAACGTCCACCGGGAAGGCGAGGTGGGACGCGGTTGGCGGCACGGACGGAGCCGATGCGGGAGCGAATCCTGGCGGCGGCGGTCACGGTGATCCAGGCGCGCGGCATCACCGCCGCGACGACCAAGGAGATCGCGCGGACCGCGGGCGTGTCCGAGGGCAGCCTCTACAACCACTTCGCGAACAAGACGGCGCTGTTCGCGGCGGCCCTGGCCGAGGTGACCGGGACGGCGCGCACCGCGATGGCCGGGCTGCTCGGGTCCGTCGGGCAGAACACGGTGGAGGAGAACCTCACCCGCCTGGCGACGGAGATGGTCCGCTTCTACGGCGAGTTGCTGCCGATGACCGGTCCCGTCCTGGCCGATCCGGAGCTGATCGCCTGGCTGCGGGACAACGGCCCTGTGAAGGCGCAGCAGGAGGCCGCCGCCAAGGCGCGCGCCCGTGCCAGGGGCCCCCGGAACGGCGAGCCGCCGCCTGCCGGAGCGCCCGGCGGCCCTCCGGCAGGGCCGCCTGGCGGGCCGACGGCGGGTCCGGTGATGGGCCACGCCGCCCTCATCGGGTACCTGGAGGCCGAGTGGAAGGCCGGGCGGCTGGCGGACGGCGCGCCCCTCCCGTTCATAGCCGCGGCCCTGTTGGGAGGCTGCCAGCAGCACGCCTTCCTGACCCGGTTGGCGGGCCCGGAGACGGTCGCGGCGGGCGCCGGGCTCCCGGCCGCTCCGGAGGAGTTCGCCGCCGCGCTGGTCGAGGCCGTCCTGGCGGGCCACCTCGCCGCCTCCTGACCGGAAGCGGGCATAACGAACCATCGCCCTAGAGGCCGCCTTTACCCAGCGGACGGCCGCACGCCCCGCGCGGTGCGCCCAAGACCGACGGGTCCGGCTCTATACCGGGTGATCAGACCGCTTCGTCCAACTCGCCGCCCGGTGTGATGGACGCCACGTCAGACATGGCAACCTTTTGGCCCGTTCCATGCGTCTTACATGGCAGGAAGACCCACCGGCGGATGGGAAGCGCCCGAAGGGCACGCCCGCGACGTCCCGGGAACGGGGTCGCTCTGGCATCGCCGAAGCGCGCCGAACCCTCGGTCCACCCTCCATGCGAGGCCGAGGCATCACCGAACCCGCCGGGAACGGTGGCACGTACCACTTGACGGGGGGCGGTCAGTCCGCCCGGTCCGCGCGTGCCCCCGACCACGCGCCATGCAACCGGCCCTATCACCGGGGCACTACCACGGGGAGCGACGATGACCGCTGTCACCACGCCCGTCCACCGCAACGCCAAGGGCGACAACGGCCGCGACGCCGACGGCACCGCCACTGAGCGCCGCTACGAGCGCGACGTCCTGCCGCTTGCCGACCCGCTCTACATGAGCGCCGTCCGCATGACCCGCAACAGCGCCGACGCCGAGGACCTCGTCCAGGAGACCCTGGCCAAGGCCTACGTGAACTTCCACCAGTTCCAGGAAGGCACGAACCTCAAGGCGTGGCTGCACCGCATCCTCACCAACAACTTCATCAACACCTACCGCAAGAAGCAGCGCGAGCCCCAGCGCGCCGGCTCCGAGGAGCTGGAGGAGTGGCAGCTCGCGCAGGCCGAGGCGCACGCGTCCGGCTTCCGGTCCGCCGAGTCCGAGGCCCTCGACCGCATCCCCGACTCCGAGGTGGTCGCCGCCCTGCGCGCCCTCCCCAAGGACTTCCGGGACGCCGTCTACCTCGCCGACGTCGAGGGCTACCCGTACAAGGAGATCGCCGACATGATGGGCACCCCCATCGGCACCGTCATGTCCCGCCTCCACCGCGGCCGCAAGCAACTGCGGGCCTCGCTCTCGGAGCACGTCCTCGCGGCGTAGTAGGCGCCTTTCTCCTCCTTCGGGCCTGGCGGCCCTCCCTCGTCGAAAAACGCGGGCGATCGCTGGCATCGCTCCGTCTCGCCTTGCGGCTCGCTGCGCGATCAGGTTCTCGCTTCGCTCGAACCTGCCTTCGGACGCGATCGCAGCCCTTGAAGGCGGTGCGGGTGGCGCCACAGACACAGGTTGTTCGCTTTTCATGCACGTTCTGTTGTTGGGCAGATACCGTGTGCGACGTCCCTTGGAATGTCGGGAGTCGCGTATGTCGAACCTTGTCACCGGGGTCGTCCTCGGGGCGGTGATCGCCCTGATGCCCGCCGCGCATTCCGAGCCCGCCGCGTTCGCCGAGCCCGGAACGTCGTTGCGGCTTTCCGTCACGCATCCGGGCGAGGCCACGTCGGGAACGAGGGCCGTCACGCTCCGTTGCGACCCGCCGGGGGGCGGGCATCCCGAGGCGGCGCGGGCCTGCCTGGAGCTGGACGGGTCCGGCGGGAAGTTCGAGCACCGGCCGGACGGCCGGATGTGCACCGCCGTCCACTCGCCCGTCGTCGTCCGCGCCGAGGGGCGGTGGAAGGGCAGACCCGCGCGCTTCCGGGCCGAGTACGGCAACGACTGCGTCATGTGGTCGCGCACGGGGACCGTCTTCGCGTTCTGATCGGCGCAGGTGGGCGGCCGTTTCGCGAACCGCCCGAATAGGGTTGCCGACCTTGGGTAAGGCGCGCACACACGGCCAGGCGAGCCGTTGGCGAATCGGGAGGATGTGCGTGCCATGCCATCAAGGGTCAGCGACGTGATGACTGCGGCTCCGCAGTCGTTGCCGCTCGACGCGACGCTCTATGAGGCGGCTCGCATCATGCGCGACGAGGGGATCGGCGACGTGCTGGTCACGTACGCGGGACGGCTCTGCGGCCTGGTTACCGACCGTGACATCGTGGTCCGCGCGGTGGCCGAGAGCCGCGACACCTCGCTCACCCCGCTCGGCGACGTGTGCACGGCGGAGCTGACCACCGTCCATCCCGAGGACGACACCGACACGGTCGCGCGGCTGATGAGCGAGCACGCCGTCCGGCGCCTCCCGGTCGTGGACGCCGAGCAGCACCCCGTCGGCATCGTGTGCATGGGCGACCTCGCCCTGGCGAACGGAGACGGCGGTCCGCTCCCCGAGATCAGCAAGGCGCCGCCGAACAACTAGGAATCCCCCCGTGAAGCACCAGGGTCATGCGGCCGTGCAGGCCCCGCCTGCGCATCCCTCTGGGCAGGCTAATCTCGGAAGGGTGACGGCCACCGAACCGGTCCTGACCGACCAGCTCGCGCTGGAGATCGCTCGCCTGGGCATGGTCGGGGAGTCCTCCGACGTGGGCACCCTGCACCGGGTGACCGAGCTCGCGTCGCGCGCCGTGCCCGGGTGCGCGGGCGCCGCGAGCGTGCGCTGGGCGCTCCCGAGCACCCGCGGCGACGCGGGCTCCGCCACGCCCGGCACGCCCGACGCACCGGAGGAGAGCCGGCCCGAGCCGCTGGCCGCCGCGGCCAGCCATCCCGACCTCGCCGAGGTGACCGACCGGCAGCTGACCCGCGGCCACGGGCCGCTCTTCGACGTGGTGGCCGACCGGCGGCCGCTCAGCTCCGACGACATCCTCGCCGAGACCCGCTGGCCCGACGCCATGTCGGACATGCTGCGCCGCGGGGTGCGCTGCTTCGCCACGACCCCGCACCTGAGCCCGCGGGTCCTGGTCACGCTCACGCTTTACGGGGTGACGCCGAAGGCCCTCGGGCACGGGCGGCACGCGATCGCGTCGCTGCTGGTCGCCCAGGGCACCGCGGCCGTCTCGAACAGCCAGCAGTACGACGACGTGCACCGCACCGCCGTCCAGCTCCAGGCCGCCGTCGAGGCCCGCGCCGTGGTCGACCAGGCGAAGGGGATCCTCATGCACGCGCTCGGCTGCGACGCCGACGAGGCGTTCGCCGAGATGCGCCGGATCTCGCAGACCCGCCACGTTAAGCTCACCGCTCTCGCGCAGCGTATCGTCGGTCACCAGGGCCTGCCCTAGGTGCGCTGGCGGAGCATAGGCTGCGCAGAGCGGCCCCGTAGACCGGCGTCCGGCCCGGCGAGGGCGGGAGCCGCCCTGGTTCCACCGTGGTGACGCGGACGAAAGGAGACCAGATGCACGATCAGCCCGACCAGCTCGAGCCCGAGTCCCTGCTGCGGGAGATCTCGGACCTCGAAGGGCGCATCGGCGAGCTGCGCCAGGCCGCCGGCGTGCCCGAGCCCGACCTGCGCGCCACGCTGGACGCGGCGCTGGTCGAGCTGGAGCTGGCGCTGACCGTGCTGCGCACGATGGGCGGCGAGCAGACCGGCGAGCAGGGCGGGTCGGCCGCCGCCGAGAACGAGCGCAGGGTGCTGCGCACGGTCTTCCAGGACGCCCCCGTCCCGCTGTTCCTGCTCGACCGGACGACGAACGTCCGCCGCGTCAACCGGCAGGCGGCCGCGCTGCTCGGCACCTCGTCGGGCTACGTGTCGGGCAAGCAGTTCACGGCGTTCTGCGACATGGCGACCCGGGCGGCCGTCCGGTCGCAGCTCGCGGCGGCGATCCGGACGGGGCGCCGCCGCCGGGTCGGCGTCCGGTTCCTCGGTCGCGACCACCCGATCGACGCCGTGCTCACCTTCGCGCGGGTGTGGATCCGCGGCGAGCCCGACCCGATGATCGTGGTGGCCGCCGGGCCGACGACCACGCCCGCCGACGACGGCGCGACCGAGCCGTCCAAGGGCCGGGCCGCGGGCGCCCCGCGGGCGCGGGCCGCCGAGGGAGGGCCGGGCGACGACGAGGCCGTGGCCACGATCGTGCACCGGATGGACGTCCTCGCCACCGCCAGCGAACTGCTGCTCGACGAGCCGGTCTTCAACGAGACGGTGGCCGTGCGGAGGTGCGCCCGGCTGCTGGCCGCCGAACTGGCGGACTGGGCGTTCATCGACCTGACCGCCCCGGCCAACGGCAACCCGTCCGCGGCCGCGCAGGGCGGCGCGGCGCCGGCGCTGCGCCGGCAGGTCGTCATGGGGCCGGAGGACGAGCGGTCCGTCGAGGCCGCGCGGATGCTGGAAGAGGTCGACCCCACCGAGGACACCCTCCCCCACAACGTGTTCGTCACCCGGCAGAGCGCGCTCCGCCCGCACGTCGAGAACCTCGACGTGCTCGGCATGTGCCCGGACGGGCTGCCCGTCTGCGGCAAGATCGGGGTCACCTCGGTCCTCAGCGTCCCCATCGAGGACGGGGACCGCGCCATCGGCGCGATCACGCTGGCGGCCAGCGGCGAGTACGGCCCGTTCGACCTCATGGACCTCGGCGTCGTGCAGCGTCTCGGCCGCTATTTGGCCCTGGTGATCCGGGCCGCGCGGCTCTACCGGCGCCGCGCGGAGGTGGCGGACACGCTGCAGGCGGGGCTGCTCCCGAAGTCGCTCCCGGCCATCCCCGGGGTGAGCGTCGCCGCGCGGTACCTGACGTCCACGCACGGCTCGGAGGTCGGCGGCGACTTCTACGACGTCTTCCGCACCGAGAACGGGTGGGGGCTGGTCCTCGGCGACGTGTGCGGCAAGGGCGAGGACGCGGCCGCCGTGACGGCGACGGCCCGGCACTGCGTCCGGCTCGCGTCGCGGTGGAAGGCGCGGCCTGCCGACGTCCTCGGGATCGTGAACGAGGCCCTGCTGGACGAGGACCGGTTCGTCACCGCCGTGATGGCGAGCCTGACGCTGGAGACCGAGCGGATCATCGTGTCGCTCGGCACCGCGGGCCATCCGCCGGCGATCGTGGTCCGCGCGGACGGGGTGATCAGGTCGGCGTCGCGCGGCGGCGTCCCGCTCGGCCTGTTCGAGGACTTCGAGGCCGGGCTCGACACGATCGACCTGTCCGTCGGCGACACGCTGATCCTGCATTCGGACGGGGTCCTCGAGGCGTGCGACATGACGCGGCAGGAGTTCGGGCAGGAGCGCCTGCTGGAGGCGCTCGCCGGGCACGCGGGCAAGCCCCCGGAGGAGATGCTCGCGGGTGTGGAGCGGGCGCTGCTCGACTACTGCGACAGCGACCTGCGCGACGACGTGTCCATGCTCGCCCTGCGCGTCGAACCGCCCACGCTCGACTAGAACGTTTCAAGACGCGCGACTGATGGGCGTTTTGCCGGGGTAAACGGCATCCATGAGCGTCGACCCCTCAGACAAGCCCCGCAACGAGACCGAGCACGAGCGGCTGGACCGGCAGCTGATGGAACTCCTCCAGGGCTTCCGGGTGGCGACCACCGGCGTGCAGGTGCTGTTCGCGTTCCTGCTGACCGTCCCGTTCTCCGCGACCTTCGACACGAAGGTCGGCGACCTGGGGAAGGCGCTGTTCTACGTCGCGCTGTTCGGGGCGGGGGTCGCGTCGGTCTGCTTCATCGCCCCCGTCATCCAGCACCGGATCCTGTTCCGGCTCGGGCAGAAGGCGCTGCTGATCCGGCGCGCCAACCGGTTCGGGATCGCCGGGGCCTTCGCGCTGGGCGTCTCGATGACCGCGGCGACCACACTGGTCGTCCAGGCGCTGTCGGACAAGGCGGCCGCCACCGCCGCCACGGTCGCGGTCGCCGTGATCTTGTGCGGGTGGGCGTGGTTCGTCCAGCCGTACCTGACCCGGCGGCGCGCGGAGCGCCGCGCATCGCAGGACGCCTGACCCACCGCGGGCGGGCCCGTCCACGACGGACCCGCCCGGGTGCGGCCGCGGTGGGCGCGGCCGGATGCGTCCTCAGTAGGCGCGGCCGAAGATGACGCGCTTGCCGTAGGCGGACGGGCGGCCGCACTTCACGCAGACGCCGGTCTCCTCGGGCGCATCGGCCGGGATCACGCGCGGGGTCGCGGCGGTCTCGGCCTTGATGTCGTCCTCGCAGGCGGTCTCGCCGCAGTGGAACGCGCGGGCCCAGCCGGTGGCGACCTGCGCGACGAACGCGTCCCAGTCGTCCACCACGGCGGTGTTGTCGTCGCGGAACGCCTCGGCCCTGGCGAGCAGGAACGCCTGGAAGTCGGCGAGCATCCCGGGCAGCACCTCGGGCACCTTGTCGAGCGGGATCTGCTCCTTGCCCTGCCCCTCGACGGTCGGGAGCCGCCGGACGACGGTGGCGACGCCGCCCTCGATGTCGCGCTTGCCCAGCTCGATGCGGATCGGGACGCCGCGCATCTCCCACTCGTTGAACTTGAAGCCGGGCGACAGCTGCGGCCGGTTGTCGTCGACGTGCACCCGGATGCCCATCGACTTGATCGCCGTACCCAGCCGGCGGGCCTCGGCGGCGGCCTGCTCGCCCTGCTCCTTGCGCCCGATCGGCACGATGACGACCTGGTAGGGCGCGAGCCGCGGCGGCAGCACGAGGCCCTTGTCGTCGCCGTGCGTCATGATCACGCCGCCGATCATGCGGGTGCTCATCCCCCAGGACGTGGTGTGGGCGAGGGTGAGCTTGCCCTCCTCGTCCTGGTACTGGATCTCGAACGCCTTGGCGAAGTTGGTGCCGAGGTAGTGGGACGTGCCGGCCTGCAGGGCCCGGCCGTCGCGCATCATGGCCTCGATCGTGTAGGTGCGGACGGCGCCGGCGAACCGCTCGCCGGGCGTCTTCTCCCCCGCCACGACCGGGATCGCCGCGAGTTCGCGCGCCACGCTCGCGTAGGCGTCGAGCGCCCACATCGTCTCGCGCATCGCGTCGTCCTCGTCGATGTGCGCGGTGTGGCCCTCCTGCCAGAGGAACTCGGTGGTCCGCAGGAACATCCGGGGGCGCATCTCCCAGCGGACGACGTTCGCCCACTGGTTGAGCAGCAGCGGCAGGTCGCGGTGCGAGTCGATCCACTTGGCCATGTACTCGCCGATGACCGTCTCGGAGGTCGGCCGCATGATCAGCGGCTCCTCCAGCTCCTTGCCGCCGGCGTGCGTGACGACGGCCAGCTCCGGGGAGAAGCCCTCGACGTGCTCGGCCTCGCGCTTGAGGTAGGACTCCGGGATGAGCATCGGGAAGCAGGCGTTGTCGTGCCCGGCCTCCTTGATGCGCCGGTCCAGGTCGGCCTGGAGCAGCTCCCACACCCGGTAACCGTACGGGCGGATGACCATCGTGCCGCGAACCGGTCCGCGGTCGACGAGCTGGGCCTGCACCACCAGCTCGTTGTACCAGGCGGAGAAATCCTCGCTCTGCGGCGTCACACCTTCTCGACTCACGGCCCCAAGGGTACTGACCATAGGGCCTTAGTCAGGTCACCTTCGTTACCCTCGCGGGATGCGCTGGTCCCAGATGTTCGCGCCCACGCTCCGCGAAGACCCCGCCGAGGCCGACGCGCCGAGCCACCGGCTGCTGCTGCGCGCGGGGTACGTCCGGCAGCTGACGGCGGGCCACTACTGCCTGCTGCCGCTGGCCGTGCGCGTCCGAGCGAAGATCATCCAGATCGTCCGCGAGGAGATGGCGGCGGTCGGCGCGCAGGAGATGCTGCTGCCGGCGCTGCACCCGGCCGAGCCGTGGAAGCGGTCGGGCCGCTGGGATCTCATCGGCCAGGAGCTGTTCCGGCTGCGCGACCGGCGCGGCGCCGAGCACGCCCTCGGCCTCACGCACGAGGAGATCTTCGCGACGGTGGCCCGCGAGCTGAGCTCCTACCGGCAGCTGCCGCAGCAGTGGTACCAGTTCCAGACGAAGTTCCGGGACGAGCCGCGCCCCAAGGGGGGCCTGCTGCGGACCCGCGAGTTCACGATGAAGGACGCCTACAGCTTCGACGTCGACCAGGCCGGGCTGGACGCCTCGTTCGAGGCCTACCTCGGCGCCTACACGCGGATCTTCGAGCGGCTCGGCCTGCCGGCGCTGGCGTGCGAGGCGTCCAACGGCACCATGGGCGGCTCGGACTCCACCGAGTTCATGTGCCCGGCCGAGGTCGGCGAGGACCTCGTCGTCCGCTGCCCGGCCTGCGGCTACGCGGCGAACATCGAGCGGGCGACGTCGGCGCTGCCCGCCGCGGCGGACGGTCCGGGGCCGGACGCGCCCGAGCGCTTCGACACGCCGGGCGTCCGCACGATCGAGGACCTGCTGGCGTACGGCGCGCCCGCCGACCGGCAGATCAAGACGCTCGTCTACGTCCTGGACGGCGCGCCGACCCTCGTCCTGCTGCGCGGCGACCATCCGCTCAACGAGCAGAAGCTCGTGGACGCGACGGGCGCCACGGAGATCCGCGCCGCCGAGCCCGGCGAGATCCAGGAGACCCTCGGCGCGCTGCCCGGCAGCCTCGGCGCGGTCGGCGCGGCGCCGCCCGTGATCGCCGACGAGGCGCTGCGGGGCCGCCGCGACATGTTCACCGGCGCCAACACCGACGACGTCCACCTGCGCGGCGTCGACGTCGGCCGCGACATCGAGGTCGGCGCCTGGGCGGACCTGCGCGAGGTCGCGGAGGGGGAGCCCTGCGTCCGCTGCGGCGGGGCGCTGGAGGTCCTGCGGGCGATCGAGGTCGGGCACATCTTCAAGCTGGGCGACCGCTACTCCCGTGCGCTCGGCGTCGAGGTACTGGACGCCGGAGGCCGATCCGTCCCGGTGGTCATGGGCAGCTACGGCATCGGGATCGAGCGCGCGATGGCCGCGATCGTGGAGACCCACCACGACGAGCGCGGCATCGTCTGGCCGGCGGCGGTGGCGCCGTTCCAGGCCGCCGTCGTGATCGCGCAGTCCGACGACGCCGACGTGGCCGCGGCGGCGGAGGAGGTCTACGCGGGCCTGTCCGCGGCGGGCGTCGAGGCGGTGATCGACGACCGCGCCGAGCGGGCGGGGGTGAAGTTCCGCGACGCCGAGCTGACCGGCGTCCCGTTCCGCGTGACCGTGGGGCGGCGCGGCCTCGCCGAGGGCGTCGCCGAGGTCACGACCCGCGCGACCGGCGACACCGCCAAGATCGCCCTGGGGTCCGTGGTGGAGCACGTCAGGTCGCTGGTCGCCGGTTAATTCGATTGACGGCCCGGTGGGGCCTTCCCGAGACTCGGCGGCATGGGACACGTCGAGGTGGGCCACGTCGGCCATGTGCTGCCGGACGGGCGGATGCTGCTCGACGACGTCTCCTTCCGGGTCGGCGACGGCGTCACGGCCGCCCTCGTTGGCCCGAACGGCGCAGGGAAGACGACGCTTCTGCGCCTGATCGCCGGTGATCTCACGCCGCAGTCCGGGACCGTCGCGCACAGCGGCGGAATCGGCGTCATGCGTCAGTTCATCGGCAGCGTGCGGGACGGCTCGAACGTGCACGACCTCCTGCTGTCGCTGGCCCCGCCCCGGGTGCGGGAGGCGGCGGCCGCGGTGGAGGCGGCCGAGCTGGCGATGATGGAGCGCGATGACGAGCCCACCCAGCTCCGCTACGCCACGGCCCTCGCGGGCTGGGGCGACGCCGGCGGCTACGAGGCCGAGGTGCTCTGGGACGCGTGCTGCGTCGCGGCCCTCGGCGTCCCCTACGACTCGTGCCGGTGGCGCGAGGTGCGCACGCTGTCGGGCGGCGAGCAGAAGCGGCTCGCGCTCGAAGCCCTGCTCCGCGGCCCCGACGAGGTCCTCCTGCTGGACGAGCCCGACAACTACCTCGACGTCCCGGGCAAGCGGTGGCTTGAGGAGCGGCTTCGGGAGACGCCGAAGACCGTCCTGCTGGTGTCGCACGACCGCGAGCTGCTCGACCGCTCGGCCGACCGGATCGTCACCGTGGAGGCGTCCCGCGTGTGGATCCACGGCGGCCGCTTCGCCACCTACGCCGCCGCCCGCCGCGACCGCAACGAGCGGCTGGAGGAGCTGCGCCGCCGCTGGGACGAGGAGCACGCCAAGCTCAAGGAGCTGGTCAACAGCCTGCGGGTGAAGGCCGCGGTGAACGACGGCTTCGCCTCCCGCTACCGCGCGGCGCAGACCCGGCTGCGCAAGTTCGAGGAGGCCGGGCCGCCCGAGGTCCCGCCCCGCGACCAGAACCTGAAGATGCGGCTGCGCGGCGGCAGGACCGGCAAGCGCGCGGTGGTCTGCGAGAACCTCGAGCTGACCGGCCTGATGAAGCCGTTCGACACCGAGGTCTGGTACGGCGAGCGCGTCGCCGTCCTGGGCTCGAACGGCTCCGGGAAGTCGCACTTCCTGCGCCTCCTGGCGGCCGTCGCCGAGACGCTGCCGCGCGGCGCGACGCCGGTGCGGCCCGTCGCGCACACCGGCGTGGCCCGGCTGGGCGCGCGCGTCGTCCCGGGGCTGTTCGCGCAGACCCACGCCCGTCCGGATCTGGCCGGGCGCACCCCGTGCGAGATCGTCATGACCGAGCACGCGCGGCTGCGCAACGACGCGATGAGCGCGCTCACCCGCTACGAGCTCAACGTGTGCGCCGAGCAGCCCTTCGAGACGCTCTCCGGGGGCCAGCAGGCCCGGCTGCAGATCCTGCTCCTGGAGCTCGGCGGCGCCACGCTGCTCCTGCTGGACGAGCCGACCGACAACCTCGACCTGGCCAGCGCCGAGGCCCTCCAGGAGGGCCTGGAGTCCTACGAGGGGACGGTCGTCTCGGTGACCCACGACCGCTGGTTCGCCCGCGCCTTCGACCGCCACCTGGTCTTCGGGGCCGACGGCACGGTCTACGAGTCCGCGGAACCGGTCTGGGACGAGACCCGCGTGGCCCGGCCCCGCTGAGCGGGCCGGGCGGTCTCCCCCGTCGGGGCCGAGCGTCCTCCGGCCGGGCCGGGCCGGAGGGTGAGGGGGCTGGGGGCCCGTGTGCGGTCCCCAGCCCTCGCCCGACTAGCAGTGGCGGACGCGTCCCTTGATGACCCTCACGTAGGCGCCGGAGACGTAGTTCTTGGGGCTGCTGTAGCCCAGGCGGTACCAGACCCGGGTGTGCCGGACCCGCTGGCCGCGCGTCCAGCACTTGATCTTGAAGCGCTGCCCCGGCCTCAGGAAGCCGACCCGCTTGGAGCGCATGGTCGGCCTCGTCCGGATCGCCAGCCGGTGGCGGCTGATCACCACGCCGGTGGCGTACTGGTAGATGGCGACCTGCTGGGCGGCGGGCGCGGCGGGCGCCGACGCGACCGTCGGCTCCGGCGGAACCGCCGCCATCGCGGCGCCTTCGCCGGCGAGGCCCGTGCCGACGACGGCCGCGAGCGCCACGGTTGCGAACCTGTGGGACTGTTTCACGAAGTCTCCCCCCAAAGCCTTCCGAACTGAACAACACCCTCATCCCCCTCCGCAATCAATCGATAACTCTAAGTAGTGACAAGAGAGGCTCGGGGTTGTTCCATCGGCCATGCCGTTCGGTCGCACGCCGCGTCTCCGCCGAGCCCCGGCATGTCCCGGCGGTAAGTCCCGTGTGAGCAGGGACGAGAGCCCTGTCCCGGTTCGGGGGCTGCCGGATAGGGTGCCCGGGTGCGAGTGGTGGTCACTGGTGCGGCGGGGTTCATCGGGAGCCATGCCGTCGACGCGTTCTCGGGGGCGGGGCACGAGGTGCTGGCCGTCGACGCGCCCGAGCGTTCGCTGAGTCCGGCCGTCGCGCGGCGGACGTGGGCGAAGGTCGCGGCCGGGCCGGGGGTGGTCGCCGCCGAACTCGACCTGGCGGTGGACGATCTCGACGCCGTAGCGGCCGCGGACGTCGTCGTGCATCTGGCGGGACGTCCCGGGGTGCGCGACTCGTGGGGGCCCGGCAAGGCGGTCGTCGAGCGGGACAACGTCGCGGCGACCCGCCGGCTTCTCGCGGCCTGCGCGCGGCGGCCCCCGCGGCTGCGGCCGAAGGTGGTCGTCGCGTCCAGTTCGTCGGTGTACGGGTCGGCGGGCCGGCGGCCGAACCGGGAGGACGATCCGCTGCGGCCGGCCAGCCCGTACGCGGTCAGCAAGGCGGAGGTCGAGCGGCTCGCCCGGCTGGCCGCCCGGAGCGGGCTGCGGACGGTCCTGCTCAGGTACTTCTCGGTCTACGGGCCCCGGCAGCGGCCCGACATGGCGTTCCACCGGTTCGTCGAGGCCGCGCTCGACGGGCGCCCGCTGCCGGTGTTCGGGGACGGACGCAGCTCCCGGAGCTTCACGCACGTGCGGGACGTGGTCGCGGCCACGCTCGCGGCGGCGGCCGAGGACCTGCCGCCCGGCATCGCCGTCAACGTGGGGCACACCGAGCACGTGGCGGTCCACGACGCGATCGCGATGCTCACCGGCGCGCTGGGCGTCCCGGCGCAGATCCGGCGCGAGACGCCCGTGGCCGGGGACGCCGCGCGCACCTGGGCCGACACGTCCCGCGCCCGGGAACTGCTCGGCTGGACGGCCGCGACGGGCCTGGCCGACGGGCTCGCCGACCAGATCGCCTGGCACCGCGGGCTGCGGGCCGTGCCGGAGGAGGCCGCGGTCGGATGAGCGAAGGCCCGACGAGGCACGCTCCTGCAGAGCACGCACCTGTTGAGCACCCGATGAGGCACCGCGCGGCGTACGTCGCCTTCGACCGCTTCCCGTCCAGCAAGGGATCGGCCGTGCACATCGCGCAGATGGCCGACGAGCTGTTCGCGCGGTTCGGAGGCGGGCTGCTCGCCGCGATCGGCGGCGGCGACCTGCCGCGCTACCAGCGGGAGGGGACGCGGGAGGTCGCGCGGTTCGACGCCGCGGTCCCGAACCTGATCGACCGGGCCGAGGCGTTCTCCGGCTGGGTCGCGGCGCACCTGCGGCCGCACTGGGAGACGCTGGAGGTCTGCCACGTCCGCGACCCGTGGAGCGCGCTGCCCGCGGTCGCCGACGGGCGGCATCACAAGGTCGTTTACGAGGTCAACGGGCTGCCGTCGATCGAGATGAGCCACACCTGGCCCTGGGCCGCGCCCGCCACGCTCGGCAAGATCCGCGAACTGGAGCGGTACTGCCTGGAGCGCAGCGACGCGGTCGTGGTGCCGTCGCGGGTGATCGGCGACGCCGTCCGGGGCCTCGGGGTGCCGGAGGAGCGGATCCACCTCGTCCCCAACGGCGCCGACGTCGTGGACAGGCCGGACCGTCCCGCCGACGCGCCCGAGCGGTATCTCGTCTACGTCGGCGCGCTCCAGCCCTGGCAGGGCCTGGACGTGCTGATGCGCGCCTTCGCGCGGCTCGCCGACCTGCCCGGCCTGCGGCTGGTGGTCTGCGCGTCCGTCCCGGAACGGCGGGCGAAGCCGGTGCGGCGGCTGGCCGAGCGCCTGGGCGTCGCCGAGCGGGTCGACTGGCGGTTCGCGCTGCCGCACCACGAGGTCGCCGCGTGGCTGGCGCACGCCGAGGTGTCGGTGGCGCCGCTGACCGGCTGCGCCCGCAACCTCGACCAGGGCTGCGCGCCGCTGAAGGTGATCGAGTCGATGGCGGCGGGCGTCCCGGTGGTCGCCTCGGACCTGCCCGCCGTCCGCGAGCTGATGGCGGACGGGCGGCACGGGCGGCTGGTGCCGGCGGACCGCCCCGCCGAGCTGGCCCGGGCCGTCCGGATCCTGCTGGAGTACCCGGAGGAGGCCGCCGCGATGGGGCGGAGGGGCCGGACGCACATCGAGGAGGGCCTGACCTGGACGCGCTCACGCGCCCGGCTGGCCGAGGTCTACCGCACGCTCACACCGGGCCGATAGGTGGTTCGCCATGTTCTACCGTAAGCAGAAGGCCGCCATCAGGCGGTTCCATCCGCTTCACCAGACGCTGACCTTGGAGCAGGTCTGCACCGTCTCGCTGCGGCGGGACGACTGGGAGCCGGTGATCCAGAGCCTCGCGCAGCACGGCGCTCACATTCGGCGGAACAAGTGGCGGCTGCACGAGCGGGTCGCGGGCGTGCTCGTGCCGCTGCTGCGGGTCCTGGCGGCCGACATGCCGCCCGACGGGGTGCTGTCGGTGGCCGCGGACATGCGCGGGTCGCGGGTCCCGGAGAAGAACGGCCCCAAGCAGGACCTGCCCTCGCGGCCCCCGATCTCGATGCTCAAGCAGTGGTACGCGCTCGACCCGTGGCTGCGGATGCGGGCCGAGCTGCGGGACGGCAGCGTCGTCGAGGTGACGGTCACCGACCGGGTGCGCAACCGCAGCTACAACAAGCGGAACGTGCGCGGGAAGGTCAAGATGAAGCACAAGACGAAGACGGTGCAGTTCGTGCGCGTCACCCGGCGGCTGGCGAAGGACGCGGTCGTCCAGCAGCCGCCCTCCCCGCCGCCCGGCTGGGTGAAGGTGCAGGTCAAGCAGGGCAAGCGGCCGGTGATCCGCGCGAGCGCGAAGTTCCCCGGGCAGACCAACACGGGCCTCGTGGACCGGATCCTGCAGGTGTCGACCGAGCCGTTCCGGTGGACGCCCCCCGGCACGGCCGCGAGGAGGACCAAGTGAACCGCTGCACCGTGACCACCGGCTTCTTCGTGCTCGGGCGCTGCGGCCAGGCGGCGGTGGCGGCCTGCCCGCGGTGCGGCAGGCCCGTCTGCGGCGCGCACGCCGGGCCGAACGCGCTGTGCCCCGAGTGCGCGGCGGCGCAGGGGTACGGGACGCAGGACCCGCACGACCCGGCCTGGGCGGGCGGGTACCGGCGCCAGTACTACCGGAGCAGCTCGCAGGCCTACAACGACGGCTACTGGTACTCCTCGTTCGACGAGTACGACCGGGGCGCGTTCAACCCCGGCGACGACTACTCCTACGGCGGCGACTGGGGGCCGGACGAGGACACCGGGTTCGTGGACAGCTGATGCCCCGCGTCCTGTGGATCACCGAGCACTACCCGCCGAGCCAGGGCGGCATGGCGCAGTCGTGCGACCGGATCGTGCGGGGACTGCGCGGCGCCGGGGCGGAGGTCGACGTCGCCCATCTGACCCGGCGGTCGCGGCCGTGGGGCGTGCGGCGCGAGCACGGCGGGAGGCTCATCACCGCGCCGCTCGGGGACGACTCCGAGCACGCGCTGCGCCGCCTGTGGACGACCATCACCGCCGAGAACCTCACCGGCTACACCCATGTGGTGGCGTTCGGCGGCGTGCACGCGATGCTCGCCGCGCCCGTGCTGTCCGCGCTGCTCGGCGCGCCGCTGGTGACGCTGCTGCGCGGCAACGACATCGACGTCGGCGTCTTCTCGATGCGGCGGCGCGGCGTGCTGGCCGACGCGCTGCGCGCCTCGGCCCGCGTGTGCGTCGTCGCCCGCTCGCACGCGCCGCTGGTGCGGGCGCTCGTCCCGGACGCGGCGGTCGCGTTCGTCGCCAACAGCGTCGACACCGCGCAGTGGCGGGTGCTGCCGTCCGAACGCGAGCGCGGCAGGGCGTGGCGGGAGGAGAACGTCGCCCCCGGACGCCGGACGATCGGGCTCATCGGCCAGCTCAAGGTGAAGAAGGGCGTCGGCTTCTTCCTGGAGGCGCTGGCGGCGTCGCGCCGCGCCGACGACTTCCACCTGCTGCTCGTCGGCGAGGTCGAGGAGTCCGTGCGGGAGCGGCTCGCGGACGGCGACGTCCCGCACTCGTTCCTGCCGTTCCTGGAGCGCTACGACCTTCCGGCCGTCTACGCGAGCTGCGACCTGGTCGCGCTCCCGTCGTTCTACGACGGGATGCCGAACGTGGCGCTGGAGGCGGCGGCGCTCGGCGTCCCGCTGCTCGCGTCGGACGCGGGCGGGCTGGCGGACGTGGCCGACGACGAGATCGGGTTCACCTTCCCCGCGGGCGACCCGCACGCGTGCCGGGCGGCGATCGACCGGGCCTCGCGGGCGGGCGGCGAGGAGCTGGCCAAGCTCGGCGCGGCGGGCGCGGAGCGGATCCGCCGCGACTTCACCCCGGCCGCCGAGACCGCCGGCTATCTGGCCGTCCTCGACGAGACCCGGTGATCGTCTGCTTCGCGGCCGGTGACGGGCTGGGGCATCTGACGCGGCTCCGGGCCGTCCTGCACACCCTGCGGCGGGAAGGGCCGGTCACCGTCGTGACCGGGTCGCCGTTCGCGGCCGACCCGCGCGTGGCGGGCGGCTGGCGCGTCGTAGAGAGCGCCGACCTCGCGGCCCTGCGGCCCGACGAAGTGATCGTGGACGCGTTCCCGGCCGGGCTGAGGGGGGAGCTGGTCCGCCTCCCGCCCGGGGTCCCCACGACGCATCTGGCGAGGCTCCTGCGCTGGGACGCCTACCGGCCCCTGCTCCCCGCCGACCCGGTCCGCTTCGACCGCACGTACGTCCTGGAGGAGCTCGACCCCGCCCACGACGCCTACCTGCGCACGGTCTCGGACGAGGTCGTCCCCCTGGCGCTCGCCGATCCCCCGTCGGAGCCGGTCGACGTCGCCGGTTGGCTCGTCGTGCACAGCGGGCCCGACGCGGAGACGCTCCAGCTCGTCGCCTACGCGGAGGACATGGCGTCCGCCGAACGGGTCCGTCCGCCGATGACCCTGGTGTCGCCCGCGCGGCCGGACGGCCTGCCGCCGCACGTCGCCCATCTGGACGTCTACCCCGCCGGCGTCCCGGGCCCGGACGTCGAGCGGATCATCACCGCGGCGGGCTTCAACGCCGTCCGCCAGTTCGCGCCCTGGCGGGACCGGCACCGGATGATGCCGTTCCCGCGCAGCCTGGACGACCAGTACACGCGCGCGGCCCGTGCCAGAGGCCGGGCCGCGCTGGAAAGCGGCTAGAAGTAGGAGGAGGTCAGGTCGCCCGCCGGCCATGTCTTCACCGCGTTCGCGGCCTTGTGCAGCAGCGAGTCGATGTCTCCGTAGTTCGCCGCGTCGCCCTCCTGCCGCTGGTCGAACAGAACCGCCCACGTCAGGCCGTCGTACCGCCGGACCAGGAGCGTGTACGTCCCGGGCAGGCTCCCGTTGTGCCAGGTGTTGCGGCCGCCGGTCACCGGGCGCACCTGCCAGCCGCAGCCGTAGTACCAGCCGTCGGCGTTGACGCCCGTCTCCGGCTTGGCGAACGCCCGGCTGATCGACGCCGAGGTCAGCACGGACGTCCCGCCGTCGTAGACGCCCGCGAGGCGGGTGAGGTCCATCGCGGTGGCCAGCCAGCCGCCGTGCGCGTCCATGTTCTCCAGGTTGAACGCGCCGTACGGGTAGGCCACCTTCGTGCCGCTGTTGTCGAAGACGGTGGTCCCGGTGTAGCCCGAGTGGTACGGGACCTCGCCGGTGGCCTTGGTGAGCGTCCTGCCCAGGCGCATCCGCGTGATCTTGCGCGGCGCGAGCACGGTCTGCCGGACGTAGTCCTCGTACTTCCTGCCGGTGGCCTTCTCGATGATCCGGCCGAGCAGCAGGTAGCCGTAGTTGGAGTAGGCGTACCGCGTGCCGGGCGCGTGGTCGAGCTCGCGCGCCGACGCGTACTTCATGATGTTCGCCTTCGACACCGGCAGCGCGACGCCGAGCGCCTTGGCGATGGCCGCGTCCTGGAACATCGGGTCGGGCGTGATGTCGCGGTCCCAGCCGCCGAGGTGCTGCAGCAGCCGCAGGACGGTGACGTCCTTGAGGCGCGGATCGGCCGTCGTGGGGAGCCCCAGCAGGATCGCCGCCCGGTCGGTGAGCTTCAGCTTCCCGTCCTGGACGAGCCTGAGCACCGCCGTCGCCGTGACGGGCTTGGAGATGCTGGCGATGCGGAACGGCGAGGTCGGCTGCGTCGTGAACGCGCCGTCCTCTGCGTAGGTGTACCCGCGCGACAGGACGAGCCTGCCCTTGCGGACGACGGCGAGCTGCCCGCAGGGGATCTCCCGCTCCTGCATGAAGCTCTTGAGCGTCGAGTCGAACCCGCCGAGGCCGGTGAGCGCCTTGCCGGTCACCCGCCAGGTGCGGGCCGCCGCTGCCGCCCGCGCCGTCCTGGCCGACCCGGAGGCGCCGGCCGAGCAGCCGGCGAGCAGCGCCGGCGCGGCCACCAGGCCCGCCGCCTTTCCGAGGTCCCTCCTGCTCAGCTCCGCCACCGCGGCCCCCTGAAGATCGACTGACCGGAATGCGATGATCATGCACCCTAGTGCAATTTGATCTTCAGGGGCCGGGAAACGCGGGCGCGGGCACCCGCGCCGGGGCAGGGCTTACCGGGTCTACCGGGGTCTACCGGGGAAGGCGGACGTCGAACTCGACCTCGACCTCGTCGGCGAGCCGGAGCGCGCCGAAGAACGCCGAGTACGGCTTGATGCCCCAGCGGGTCTGGTCGACGGTGACGCCGCCGCGCACCCGGTCGCCGTCCCGGGACGCCGTGAGCCGCACCGGCTTGACCCGTCCCATGATCGTGAGGTCGCCCTCGACGGCGTCCTCGCCGATCGCGGTGGAGGCGAATTTGATCTCCGGGTACCGGTGGACGTCCAGCACCTTGCGCAGGTTCTTCACGATCTCCGCGCGGTCCTGGTCGGTGAGCGGCTTCACGCCGCCGGTGCCCTCCCGCACCTCCAGCCCGTCCACCCCGACGGTGACCTCGACCGACGACGCCTCCAGGGGCTCGCGCGCCTCGACCGCCGCCGACCACCGCGTGGCCTCGATGACCAGGTCGTGCCCGGCGCGCCGGCCGAGCCCGCTGCGCCCCGTCCGGACGAGCAGCCGCCCGTCCTCGGGTCCGAGCTCGAACGATCCGTCCATGTCCTCCACCCTGCCACTCGGTTCCGGGGGCGCTCCCCCTCGGGGCGGGGGGCGGCACTCGGCGCGGGCCCCCGCGCGCCGGACGCCGTCAGCGGGCGCGGGCGCCCTCGCGCAGCCGCTCGGGGTCGATCTCCCGGCCGGGACGGCGGCGCAGGTACTCGGCCTCCAGCTCGTTCATGCGGCGCGTGTGCTCGCCGTAGGCCTGGTCGGCGGCGTGCCGGAGCGCCTCCAGCCTCGTCTCGTACAGGTGGCCGAGCTCACGGAACAGGTCGTCGTCACTGAGGTCGCCGGGCGCGACTCCCAGATCACGGCTCGTCATCGTGTGATCCCCTCCTTCGCGGGCGTCCCCTGCCTTACCCGGGCGCCGGGGCCTGAACCGTGAACACCCGCAGGGCGCGGGGGTGCTTGCCGAACCGCACCGCGGGCGGCAGTGACGCCACCTCGCCGTCCCGCGCCAGCCGCAGCTCCCCGGCCGGCGAGATGAGCTCCATGCCGGTCGTCCGCCACGAGCCGTACCCGGGGGTGACGTGCAGGTGCCCGGCGAGGACCGCGGCGACCGCGCGGACGCGGGGCACGCGTCCGCGGGTGGTGACCATCCGGACGTCGAGCCGCCCGTCGTCGAGGCGCTCGCGCCAGGTGGGCGCGGCGCCCCGCGAGCCGTAGACGCAGTTGCCGACGAACGCGAGCCAGACGCGGCGGCGCCTGCCGTCCACCATCAGCTCGACGGGCTCGGAGCGCCGCAGCGTGCGGACGGCGGCGACGGCCAGCGCGGGCCACTTCCCGATCCGGCGCTCCAGCCGGACGCGGCGGTCGACCATCTCGGTGTAGGCGCCGAAGCTCGCGGTGTTGAGGAAGACCTGCTCCGCCCCGTCCCCCGCCTTGGCGGCCATCGGGGCGACGTAGGAGACGTCGGCGCGGCCGATCCTGCGCTCCCGGTAGGCCCTGATCGCCTGGGCCGCGGTCTCCACGCCGAGCGCGCGGGAGAAGTGGTCGAACGTCCCGCCGGGGACGACGAGCAGCGGAACGCCGTGCTCCAGCGCGGCCCGCGCGGCGGCGTTCACGGTGCCGTCGCCGCCGACCACGGCCAGCACGTCGGCCCTGTCGGCGGCCTCGGCGCAGGCCTTGTCGAGGTCCGCGTCCGGCTCCAGCCGGACGACCTCCGCGGCGGGCAGCTCGCCCTCCAGCATCGCGACCGCGATCTCCGCCCGTTTCGGAAGGATGCCCGCCTCCGCCTCGCCGACGGGGCCCGCGCCGAGGTTGACGACGGCCACCACGCCGCGCCCGTCCGGGGCGATACGGACGTCCTCGTCCCCGGGCTCGGCCGGGGCCACGCGGGCCACCGGGGGGCGGGCGGGCCACACCAGCCGGGTGCCGAGCCCGGCGAGGGCGCCGATCCCGAGGCCCGCCAGCACGTCGCCCGGATAGTGGGCGCCGGTGTAGACGCGGGAGAACGCGACCGCCGCGGCGGTCGCCGCGACCGGCACGGCCACCGCCCGCGGGGCCTCCAGCGCGACGCCGGCCGCGAACGCGGCCGCCGAGGCCGAGTGCCCGGAGGGGAAGGCGTGCGAGGTCGGCAGCTTCCACCGGATCCGGATCGGGGGGACGAGGTCCACGACGGGCCGCCTGCGGCGGAACGCCTGCTTTCCGGCGATGTTCACGGCGGGGCTCGCCACGGCGATCGCGATGGCCCCCCGCAGCGCGGCGCGTCGCAGCCGGGGCCGTCCCGCGATCCCCATCACGCCGGCCGTCGTGAACCACAGCACACCGTGGTCGGCGAACCGCGAGAGGCGCGGCAGGACGTACTCCAGACCGGGCAGCCGGGCCGCGGCCACCTGGTCGAAGGCCCACCGGTCCATCCGGCCGAGCCTGCGCAGGAGGGCGACCCGGTTCGGCCAGGGGCGATGCTCCTGGGCCTGCCGCGACCGGCGCCGGGTGACGGACCGTGACGGCACGGAAGTGCGCCGTGAGTGGTTGACGCGCATGACCGGGGTATCCCCAGGGAGGCCGACATGATTCCGTAAAGATCTCAAATCGGGGGTCACATGCGGGCGAACGTCACTGCGGACTCAGCGACTGCAATAGGCTTCGCGACATGAGTCACCCGGAACGGCTCGGAAGCCCGGGTGGCGAGTCGGTCGGGACGATCGCGGAGCCTCCTCACGTGAACGGGACCCTGGCCGACTACGCCGCACGATACGGGCTGAGGCAGAGCGCTGCGCGCCCCCCGCTTCGCAAGTACATCCAGGATGTGTGGGCTCGCCGGAACTTCATCTGGGCGTTCGCATCCGCCAAGAACATCTCGATGTACACCGACTCCCGGCTGGGTCAGGTCTGGCAGCTGCTGACCCCGCTCCTCAACGCCGGGGTCTACTACCTGATCTTCGGTCTGCTGCTGAACACCAAGCGCGGAGTGCCCGACTTCATTCCCTTCCTGGTGACGGGCGTCTTCCTGTTCGGGTTCACGCAGCGGTCGGTCACGTCGGGCGCCAAGTCCGTCGGCGACAACCTGTCGCTGATCAGGGCCCTGCACTTCCCGCGCGCCACGCTGCCGCTGGCGATCGCGATCGTCGAGTTGCAGCAGCTCCTGCTCGCCCTGGTCGTGCTGTTCGCGATCGTGTTCGGGTTCGGCGAGCCGATCGGCCCCGAGATGCTGCTGTTCGTCCCGGTGGTCGCGCTCCAGCTCATGTTCAACGTGGGCATCAGCATGGTCATGGCGCGGCTCGGGGCGTTCAACCGCGACATCACCCAGCTCCTGCCGTTCGTCATGCGGACCTGGCTCTACATGTCCGGCGTGATCTTCAGCCTGCCGTCGCTGATGAAGCCGGGCAGCCGGCTGGCCGAGTACCCGTGGCTGGGCGAGCTGCTGCAGCTCAACCCGGCGTACGTGTACGTGGAGCTGAGCCGGCACGTCCTGCTCGGCGAGTACCGGTCCTATGTCGGGGGCCTCGCGCACGCCACCCCGACGGGGCAGCTGTGGCTCTACGCGATCATGTGGGCCGCGGTCATGCTGGTGGGCGGGTTCCTGTACTTCTACCGTGCCGAGGAGCGCTACGGCCGTGGCTGACACGAAGGTCCGCAGGACCGCCGACATCGACCCGACCCGGGAGCCGATCGTCGTCGTGGACGACCTGCACATCGTCTACCGGGTGTACGGCGCGGGCGGCAAGGGCAACGCCGCGAGCGCGTTCTCCCGCATCCTGCGCCGCAAGCACCGCCCGTCGATGACCGAGGTCCACGCGATCAAGGGCCTGTCGTTCGTCGCGTACCGGGGCGAGGCGGTCGGCATCATCGGCACCAACGGCTCCGGCAAGTCGACGCTGCTGAAGGCGATCGCCGGGCTGCTGCCCCCGCACCGGGGCGGCGTCTACACCGACGGGCAGCCGTCCCTGCTGGGCGTGAACGCGGCCCTGATGAAGGACCTCACCGGCGAGCGCAACATCGTCCTCGGCTGCCTCGCCATGGGCATGTCCCCCGCGGAGACGAAGTCCAAGTACAAGGAGATCGTCGACTTCGCCGGGCTGAAGGAGGGCTTCATCCAGTACCCCATGCGGACGTACTCGTCCGGCATGGGCGCCCGCCTCCGGTTCGCGATCGCCGCGGCCAAGACCCACGACGTGCTGCTGATCGACGAGGCGCTCGCCACCGGCGACGCCAAGTTCCGGACCAAGAGCAAGCGCCGCATCGACGAGCTGCGCAAGGACGCCGGCGCGGTGTTCCTGGTCGCGCACCAGCTCGACACGGTCAAGGAGATGTGCGACCGCGTCATCTGGATCGACGAGGGCCGCATGCACATGGACGGCGACCCCGAAGAGGTCGTCGCCGCCTACATCGAGGCGACCGGCAAGTAGCGCGCCCGGCAAGCGGCGCGGCCGCAAGTGGCGCGGCCGCGCGAACCGCACACGGTGCCGGTGAGCACATTGTGACGGACGTCACTGTAGTGACGTAGAGTTACCCGATCGTCGCTGGATGAGACGGGCTCTCCGATCTACCGTCGAGGGGAGACCCCCTCAGCGGCGAGGAGAGCCCCCATGTCCGAGCGGCTCAGCAGACGCGGCTTCCTGTCCTCAACGGTCCTCGCTGCGGGCGCGTCCGGTCTCCTGGCGGGATGCGCCAGCGAGACCAGCGGCCCGCAGGCGAAGGACTCCGGGAAAGCGCCGAAGGAGGTGTTCACCTCCCCCGCGAAGAAGCTGGGCGGCTCGCTCAGCATCCTGATGTGGAGCCACTTCGTCCCCCGGCACGACAAGTGGTTCGACGGGTTCCTCGCCGACTGGGGCAGGAAGGTCGGCGTGGACGTCCGGGTCGACCACATCAACACCGTGGACGTCCCCCGCCGCGCCGCGTCGGAGATCCAGGCGGGCCGCGGCCACGACCTGATCCAGCACATCGCGCCGTTCTCGCAGTACGAGCCGTCCGTCCTGGACATGACCGACCTCGTCCAGGAGGCGAACCGGCGGTGGGGGAAGCAGCTCGAACTGTGCCGCAAGTCGAGCTACAACCCGAACACCCGGCGCTTCTACGCCTACTGCCCCGGCTGGTCGCCCGACCCGGGCGACTACCGCAAGTCGATGTGGCAGCAGGCCGGGATGCCGAACGGGCCCGGGAGCTGGGACGACCTGGTGCGCGGCGCGGCGGAGATCAAGCGGCGGACCGGGGTGCCGTGCGGCATCGGCCTGTCCCCCGAGACCGACTCGAACATGGCGGCGCGGGCGCTGCTGTGGTCGTTCGGCGGGTCCGTCCAGGACCAGCACGAGAAGGTCGTCCTGGAATCGGACGCGACCGTCGCGGCCGTCGAGTACATGGCGCGGCTGTTCCGGGAGGCGGAGACCAGCGAGGTGTTCTCCTGGACGCCCGCGTCCAACAACCAGGCGCTCATCGCCGGCAAGTCGTCCTACATCGTGAACTCGATCTCGGCGTGGCGGACGGCGATGGGCACCAACCGCAGGATCGGCGACGACATCTTCTTCGTCCCCGCGCTGCGCGGCCCGAAGGCGGCGCTGGCGGCGCAGCACGTGATCCAGCAGTGGATCGTCCCGAAGCACGCGGGCAACCCCGACGCGGCCAAGGAGTTCCTGCTGCACTACACCGCGAACTTCCCCTCGGTGTCGTACCACTCGGAGCTGTACGACCTGCCGGGATGGCCGTCGATCGTCCCGCAGCTGAACGGCTGGCTCGACGACGACCCGTGGGGCGCGAAGCCCGCGGACAAGCTGGCGCTGCTCAAGACGGCGACGTCGTGGAGCGCGAACATCGGCTACCCGGGCCCGTCCAACCCGGCGATCGGCGAGGTCTTCAACACCAACGTGCTGCCGACGATGTTCGGCCGCGCCGCCCGCGGCCAGGCGTCCCCGCGGCAGGCCGTCGCGGAGGCGGCGGACCGCGTCGACGCGATCTTCAAGAACTGGCGCGCCCGCGGCCTGGTGGGCGGCTGACCGCCGTGCACACCGTGGAGGTGAAAGGGCTGGTCAAGACCTTCGACGGGCAGCTGCGGGCCCGCCGGGGGCGGTCGCGCGGCGCGGTGGTGCGGGCCCTGGACGGGGTCGACCTGGCAGCGGAGCCCGGCGAGTACCTGGTGCTGCTCGGACCGTCCGGCTGCGGGAAGACGACCCTGCTGCGCACGATCGCGGGCCTGGAGCAGCCCACCGAGGGCGAGGTGCTGATCGGCGGCGACGTGGTCAACGGGCTCCCGCCTCGGGTCCGGCAGATCGCGATGGTGTTCCAGTCGTACGCGCTCTACCCGCACAAGACGGTGCTGGACAACATCGTCTTCCCGCTCCGCGCGGAGGGGATGGCCCGCGACGAGCGGGAGCGCAAGGCGAAATGGGCCGCCGGACTGCTGGACATCGAGCCGCTGCTGCGCCGCAAGCCCCGCCAGCTGTCCGGCGGTGAGCGGCAGCGGGTGGCGCTGGCGCGCGCGCTGGTCCGCGACCCGGCGGTGTTCCTGCTGGACGAGCCGCTGTCCAACCTCGACGCGAAGATGCGCGCGACGGCGCGGGACGAGCTGAAGCGCTTCCAGGAGCGGGTCGGGACGACCACCGTCTACGTCACCCACGACCAGGCGGAGGCGATGGGGCTCGGCGACCGGATCGCGGTGCTGGAGCGCGGCCGCGTCCGGCAGGTCGGGACGCCGCAGGAGGTGTACGACGACCCGGCCGACACGTTCGTCGCGACGTTCATCGGGTCGCCGCCGATGAACCTCGTCAGGCGCGACGGGGTGCTCGTGGGGTTCCGTCCCGAGCACCTGCTGCCCGCCGAGAACGTCGTGTCCGGGCCGCGGCTGGTGATGCCGCTGGCGGTCGAGCGGATTGAGTACCTGTCCGGGGACCGCCACGTGTACGGGACGGTCACCGGGATCGGCGAGGAGACCCGCGTGATCGCACGGCTCCCCGCCACCGTGGAGACGCCCCTGGCCGCCGGGGAGGTCCGCGAGTTCGCGGTGCCGGCGGACCGGCTGCGGTTCTTCGACGCCGCCGGCGGGACCCGCACGGCGCCCGTGCCGGTCGGGGAGACGCCGTGACCGGGGCGCGGACGGACCCGGAACCGCGGACCGAGGCGCCCGCGAGGCCGCCGGCCAGGGCGGGCCTCGCCGACCGCGAGGGGTTCCTCGCCTGGGTGATGCTGCTGCCCTCGGTGGTCTACATCGTCGCGCTGGTCGGCGTGCCGTTCCTGCTGGCGGTCGCGTTCGCCTTCTCGGACGTGACGACCGGCGACCCCTCGTTCGACCTCGTCGGGACCCGCAACTTCCAGGAGGTCCTCGCGGACGGCGTGTTCTGGCGGGCGCTGCGCAACACGCTGGTCTTCACGCTGGTCAGCATGGTGCTGATCGTGGTGTTCGGGAAGATCCTCGCCAACGTGCTGGTGGCCGACTTCCACGGCAAGTGGTTCGTCCGGTTCCTGGTGCTGCTGCCGTGGACGACGCCGGTCGCGCTGTCGACGATCTCGTGGCTGTGGTTCCTCGACTCGATCTACTCGCCGGTCGACTGGGTGCTGCGCCATCTCGGGCTGATCGACGCGAACGTGGTGTGGCTGGGCCGTCCCGGCACCGCGATGGCGTCGGTGATCGCGGTCCAGACGTGGCGGCTGACGCCGCTGGCGGCGGTCATCGTGATGGCGGGGCTGGTCGCGATCCCCCGCGACATCGACGAGGCCGCGCGGATCGACGGCGCCGGGTTCTGGCGGCGCATGTTCGAGGTGACGATCCCGCTGACGCTGCCGGTGATCGCGGTCGCCGGCCTGTTCGGCGCGATCATGACGTTCACCGACATGACCGTCCCGTACGTGCTGACGCGGGGCGGCCCGACGCACTCGACCGACGTGCTGGCGTCGTGGGCGTACTTCCGCGGCATCGAGGGCGGGGACGTCGGCCAGGGCGCGGCCATCGCCCTGTTCCTGTTCCCGCTGCTGCTCGCGGGCGCCGTCGCGATCCTGCGCGCCGTACGGCGGTTGGAGGCCGGATGAGGGCACGGAGCGAGCGCAGCGAGCGGAGTGCCCTCATCCGGCGGCTGTTGCCGGGGGGTGTGGGGGGTCGCCCCCCACAAGGTGAACAGCTGAGGGCACGGAGCGAGCGCAGCGAGCGGAGTGCCGTCATCCGGCGGCTGTTGCCGGGGGGTGTGGGGGGTCGCCCCCCACAAGGTGAACAGCTGAGGGCACGGAGCGAGCGCAGCGACCGCAGCGGGGGCCTGGCGGGGGACGTGGGGGTGTTGCGGCGGCGGTATGCGCGGCGGCATGTGGCGGCGCGGGCGGGGGTGTACGCGGCGGCGGTGCTGGCGGCGCTGGTGTGCGCGCTGCCGTTCCTGTGGAGCGTGGTGAGCGCGTTCAAGCAGAACCAGGACCTGTACGACCCGGAGAGCGATCCGTTCTTCTTCAACAAGCCGGCGACGCCCGACCATGTGACCTTCCTGTTCACCGACACGCCGTTCCTGACGTTCGTGGTGAACACGCTGGTCGTGGGGGCGGTCGTCGTGGCGGTCACGCTGGTGCTCGCGCTGCCGGCGGCGTACTCGCTCGCGCGGCTCGACCGCCCGTGGGGCACGCCGATGGGCATCGCGATCTTCCTGGTGTACCTGGTGCCGCCGTCGCTGCTGTTCCTGTCGCTGACGCGCGTCGTGGTGGCGCTGCACCTGGAGGACACCCTCTGGTCGATGATCGTCGTCTATCCGACGATCACGGTCCCGGTGTCGGTGTGGCTGCTGATCGGGTTCCTGAAGGCCGTCCCGAAGGACGTGGAGGAGCAGGCCATGGTGGACGGTCACAGCCGGCTCGGCGCGTTCCTGCGGGTCGTGCTGCCGCTGGTCTTCCCCGGGATCGTCGCGGTGGTGGTGTTCAGCTTCACGCTGACGTCCAGCGAGTTCGTGTACGCGCTCGCGTTCGTGTCGGCGAGCCCGGAGATGGTGGTCAGCACCGGCGTGCCGACGCAGCTCGTCCGGGGGGACGTGTTCTTCTGGCAGTCGCTCCAGGCGTCGACCGTCATCACGGCGGTCCCGATCGCGTTCCTGTTCAACCTCTTCCTCGACCGCTTCGTCACCGGGTTCACGATGGGAGCCGTCAAGACGTGACGGCCCCTGGTAGAGATGGGGTGTCACGATGATCCTGATGGAGGAGGTCGCCATGGCCGGCAAGCCCCCGCTCCCGCACGAGCACCTGCCCGAGGTCCCCTCGTTCACCGTCGCCAGCGACGACGTCGCCGAGGGCGAGCGGCTCGCGGACCGGCACGTGTTCGACGACTGGGGCTTCAGCGGCGGCAACGAGTCGCCGCACCTGCGCTGGTCCGGTTTCCCGGCGGAGACGAAGAGCTTCGCGGTGACCTGCTACGACCCGGACGCGCCGACCGGCAGCGGCTTCTGGCACTGGTCGCTGTTCGACATCCCCGCGAGCGTCACGGAGCTGCCCACGGGCGCCGGCACCGAGGACGCCAAGGTCGGCGTGCACGCCCGCAACGACTACGGGACCAAGGCGTTCGGCGGCGCGGCCCCGCCGCCCGGCAACCCGCACCGGTACGTCTTCACCGTGCACGCGCTGGACGTGGAGTCGCTCGGCCTCGGCTCGGACACCTCCCCCGCCGTCGTGGGCTTCAACATCACCGCCCACACCCTGGCGCGCGCCACGATCGTCGCCGAGTACGGCGTCTGACGCCGCCCGCACTTCGAGGCCGCCCCGGATCCCGGGGCGGCCTCGCGCGTCTCATCCCGCTCGCCGCCCCGGCCTGAGGCGCCGGAAACCGGGGTGGACGCCCTTGCCGAGCCCCTGCTGCTCGGCGACGCGCTCCAGGAGCGCCTTCACCTGCCGGTGCTCGTCCTCCGACAGCGCCTGGCAGATCTCCTTCTCGTGCGCGGCGCCCGCCTCCGCGAGCCTGCCCAGTAGGGCGAACCCCTCCTCGGTGAGGTAGAGCGCATAGAGGCGCCGGTCCTCGGGGTTCCGGCGGCGCTCGATGATGCCCCGCTCCTCCAGCTCGTCCGCGAACGGGACGAAGCGGCTCGGCGGCATGCCGAGCCGGTCGGCGAGTTCCCGCTGGCTGCGCCCGGGGGCGCCGGCCAGCATGCGCAGCAGTCCGGCCTGCGGCGGCGTCAGGTCGAGCTCCGCGACCCGCTCGGCGAACCGGCCGGCCGCGTGCGCGCCGAGCTGGGCCAGCAGGAACGCCACACCCACCGGGGCCTCGGGACGGTCCTCCCCACCATTCATACCCATGTGTACATGATAGCTGCTTGACAATCGTTCCACTTTGTAATCATTATCGAGTGTATAGCGATGAACCGACCGAGGAGAGATCATGACCACCGCACCCGCTCCGGAGCGCTCCGCGCCGCCCCGCCGCCGCCCGCAGTCCGGGCCGCCGCTGCTCGTTCCCGTCCTGTCCTTCGCCGCGCTGACCGTCGGCTACGTGATCGCCAACCGCGCCACGCCGCATCCGGACGCCACGGGCGCCGAGGTGCTGCGGTACGCCCAGGAGCACGGCACCGCGATCAGGGCGGGCTCCTGGCTGCTGCTGGCCTCGGCGATCCCGCTGGCGCTGCTGGCCGCCGTCCTGTACCGCAGGCTGCGCGCGCTCGGCATCACCGCGCCGGGCTCGGCGATCACCCTGGCCGGCGGGCTGCTCGCCTCCGTCGCGCTGGCGCTGAGCGCGATGGCCGCCTGGACGGGCGGGCGGCTGCCGGGCGACGCGAGCCCCGCCCTCGCCCGCGCGCTGGCCGACCTGTCGTTCCTGGCCGGCGGCCCCTTCTACGGCGCGGGCTTCGCGATGCTCGTGGCCGGGGTCTCGGTGACCGGGCTGCTCGCCGGGCTGCTGCCCCGCCCGCTCACCTGGATCGGGCTGGCGCTGGCCGCCGCCGGGATGCTGTCCACGCTGGCCCTGCTGGCCGACGGGTTCGCGCCGCTGCTGCCGGTCATCCGGTTCGGCGGGCTCCTGTGGCTGGTGGCCGCGGCCGCGCTGCTGCCCCGCACCAGGCGGAAGCGTGCCTGACCGCCCGCGCCGCAGGCGCTCCTTCGAGGCCGTCCCGGAACCTCCGGGGCGGCCTCAGTCCGTTCCGGTGAGGACGTCCCCCACGGCCGTGCGGCGGTAGAGGACGGAGCGGCCGCTGCGCTCGCGCGTGACCAGCCCGCACCCGCGCAGCACCGCGAGGTGGTCGCCGATCCCCCCGACGCTCATCCGGAGCCTGGCGCTCAGCCACGTGGTGGTGGCGGGCTCGGCGAGCCTGCGCAGCAGATCGGCCCGCGTGCGGCCCACCAGCTTGGCGAGGGCGTCCTCGTCGCGCGGCTCCCGGCTCTCCCAGAGCGCCGCCACTCCCCGGGCCCGGTACATGAGCGTGTACGGCCAGTCCTGTTCGAGCGCCGCGCCGAGTTCGGAGAAGACGACGGGCACGAACGTCAGCCCGGCGCCGCCGAGGCGGTAGGTGGCGTCGGCGTGGATGTCGGCCTCGATGACGCCGTCCCGCCAGCGCACCTGGCGGGACAGGCCGTCCAGCGCCGCCGCCCAGCCGTAGGCGGCCAGGCGTCCCGCGCGGTGGACGATGTCGCGCTCCAGGATCGAGCGCAGCACGGCCCAGTCCGGTTCCAGGAGGGCCCGCCAGGCCCTCTCCAGACCGGCGGCGAGCCGCTCGACGACGTCGGGCGCGTCCAGCACCTCACGGACGGCCGCCTCCGGCTCGGGCAGCCCCTCCAGGTTGCGGGCGATCTCGCGGCGGGCCTGGTCGAGCGGCGTCGCCCGCACGGTCACCAGCTGGTCGGCGACCGTCAGGTTCGGGCGGGCGGGCGGCGGGACGACGAAGTCGGCCATGTACCCGTGCGGGCGGCGCAGGAAGGCCAGCGCGCGCAGGGCCGGGTCCCCGGCGACCTCCCGGTACGCCGGGCGGACCCGCTCCACCCAGGGTCCGAGCGGCCCGACCGGCATCCGCCCGGCGAGCACGCCGAGCGCGCTGTGCACCTCGATCAGGGGTGCGATCCCGAACCGGCTGGCCGCGAGGTCCCCGGGCCCCACCACGATGCGATACATGTTTCGCTCCTCCCCGAAACATTGTCCAGGACGGGACCGCCGGCCGCAGAGTCTCCGCCATGACCGCTCCAACCATGACCTCCCCTCCCGCGGCCCCCGCGCGGTACCGCGACGTCTTCGGGGTCCCCGAGTTCCGGACGCTGTTCTCGCTGCAGACGCTTCAGGTGGGCGGCGACTCGGTCCGGACGATCGCGCTCTCGGTCCAGACGTTCGAGCGGACGGGCTCCCCCGTCGCGGCGGCGCTCGTCTTCGCCGCCGGGATGCTCCCGTACGTGGTCGGCGGCGCCCTGCTGCTCTCGCTCGCCGACCGCGTCCCGCCGCGGCGGCTGCTCACCGGCTACCACCTGCTGCGCCTCGCGGTCACGGCCGTCCTCGCGGTGGGCGGGCTCCCGCTCCCGGTGGTCATGGCGCTGCTCGTCGCGGTGGGGCTGTTCGCCCCGGTCGGCGGCGCGAGCGTCCAGGCCCGGCTCCCCGCCCTGCTCCCCGGGGACGGCTACGTGCTCGGGCGGTCGCTGTTCACGATGACCAGCGCGGGCGCGCAGATCGCCGGCCAGGCCGCGGGCGGGCTGCTGCTGTCGGTGCTCACCCCGGGCGGGACGCTCTGGCTCTCCGCCGCCGGCGCGGCCCTGGCCGCGGGCCTCGCCCGCTTCCGGCTTCCGGACACGCCCGCGGCGGTCCGGGCCTCGTCCACCGGGGCGGCGCGGGCGACGTGGCGGACCAACCGGCTCCTGCTGGGCCGCCGCACGACCCGCGGGCTGCTCCTGGCCGGCTGGCTGCCGATCTCCCTCTCGGTGGGGGCGGAGGGGGTCGCGGTCCCGTACGCCGGAGGGCTGGGACGCCCCGACGCGGCCGGGCTGCTGCTGTCGGCCGCGGCGGCCGGGATGCTCGCGGGCAATCTCGTGGCGGGCCGCTGGATCCGTCCGGACCTGCGGGAGCGGCTCGCGCTGCCGCTGGCCGCGCTGACCGGTGCGCCGCTGCTGCTGTTCGCCTTCGAGCCGGGCCTGGCGGCGGCGTGCGGGCTGATGGCGGCGGGGACGTTCGGGCTCGGCTACGAGCTGGTCGTCCAGCGCCGGCTCGTGGACGCGGTGCCGGAGGAGATCCGGGGGCAGACGATCGGCCTGTACGGCAGCGGGCTCATGACCGGCCAGGCCGTCGGGATCGGCATGGCGGGGGCCCTGGGCGAGGTCCTGGCGCCCGGCCACGTCATGGCGCTGTGCGGCGCGGCGACGCTGCTCGCCTGCCTGTGCCTCGTCCGGCCTCTGCGCTGAAGGGTGTGGCGTGTTCGCCCGAGGCGGGCGAACACGCCACCGGGCGTGCTACTCCTGCCAGGGGAATCGGTCGGCGAAGGCGGGCTTGAGCTCGTCCAGCCAGATCGCCTCAGGGTCGTACTGCGCGAAGAAGGGCTTGCCGACGAGGTCGGCGTCGCGGCACTGGATGAAGTGCAGCGCGAAGGCCTTCTGGCCCGCCAGCTCGACGACCCCGTCCACGCAGACCTTGCCGGGCGTGGCCGACATGGACGGGCCGCGGACGGTCCGGGACAGCCCGGAGACGTTCTTGTAGGCGTCGCGGAAGATCTCGTACGCCCGCGCGAGGGGGACGGCGAAGTAGTCCCGCGGCCCCGTGTCGCGCTCGACGAACATGTAGTAGGGGACCAGGCCCATCCGGGTCTGGGTGCGCCACATGGTCTCCCAGACGGCGGCGTCGTCGTTGATCCCGCGGATCAGCGGCGCCTGGGTGCGGATGACCGCGCCGGTGTCGCGGATGCGGCGGCACGCCTCGGTGACCATGAGGGGTTCCAGCTCGCGCGGGTGGGAGAAGTGGGCCATGAAGGCCAGGTTCTTGCCCGACTCCACGACCTGCTCGAACAGCCGCAGCATGGCGTCGGCGTCGGGGTCGGTGACGAACTTCTGCGGCCAGTACGCCAGCGACTTGGTCCCGATCCGGATGGACTCGAGCTGGTCGAGGTCGAGCAGCGGCTCGACGTAGCGGCGCAGCACCGGCTCACCCATGATCATGGCGTCGCCGCCGGTGAACAGGACGCTCGTCACCTCGGGGTGCGCGAGGAGGTAGTCGCGGAGCGCGGCGGGCTCGTCCCCGGCCATCTTGAGGTCGGCCTCGCCGACGAACTGGGCCCAGCGGAAGCAGTAGGTGCAGTACGCGTGGCAGGTCTGCCCCTGCTTGGGGAAGTACAGCACCGTCTCGTCGTACTTGTGCTGCATGCCGGGGATCTTGCCGTCGCCGAAGCTCGGGATGTTCAGCTCCATCTGGCCCGCCGGATGCGGGTTCAGCCGCATCCGCACGCCGTGGGCGGCGGCCTCGATCTCGGCCTTGGGCGCCTCGCGGCGGAGCAGGTCCGACAGATGCGCGACGTCCTCGGCGGGGAGCATGTCCTCCTGCGGGAAGACGAGACGGTAGATCGGATCGTCGGGCGCGGCCGACCAGTCGATGAGCTCCTCGATGACGTACGCGTTCGTCCGGAACGGCAGCACCGTCGCAACCGCCCGGGTCGCGAGCCGCTGCGCGGGCGTGAGCCCCGCGCGAGCGGTGAGCTCGTCGAGGTGCTTCGCCGTGAAGGCGCGGAACTTGCGACCGGTGGATCGCACTGCGGGAGCCGCGTCGTTCACCAGTGTCACGTGTTGGTACTCCTTGCTGTCAGCGGGGGAAGCGCACCCCGGGCGCCGTCACGGAACGTGATCAGAAGTGCTCGGGACACCCCCATTCAACCCTTTGGGGCGTGTTCATGCCGAATTGATACCCCCTGCGCGTCACCGACAAAGACGAGGTCAGGACGATCCCGACAAATCGCCTCGTCATCATCGTGGACGCCCCATGACTTGTACAACGACTACGGGACGTCAACTTCTCCCCCAGGTTCGGTTAAGGCTTCGGCCAGCGGATACTCGGCTAACACCCACCCAGGTCACGCGCACGCGGCCGGTTCGGAAATACTGGGGCCGGGTAGGACCGATCGGCGCACGGGGACCGTGCGGGCGTGAGGGGGCCGGGTGGACTCTGACCAGCGGGGCGGGCCGGGTCTCGTCCCCATGCGCTTGATCGTCCTGGCGGGGCTCGCGTCGATCACCTACGCCAGCTTCGTGCTGGAGAACGTCCTCAGCCCCAAGCTGGACTTCTTCAACGGCTACGTGAGCGAGCTCTCGGCGTCCGACCAGCCGTTCCACCTCGTCTACAGCGGCGGCGACCTCATCACCGGCGTGCTGTCGATCCTCGTGGCCGCCGGGACGCTCCGCAGGCTCACCCGCAAGCCCCTCGCCACGGCCGGCTGGGTGTTCCTCGGCCTGTTCGGCGTGTGCGCCATCGGCGACGCGTCCTTCCCGCTCGACTGCGCGCCGAGCCTGGAGACCTGGTGCGCCCTCCGGGAGCGCTCCGAGCACGTGTCGTTCTCCCACGAGTTCCACTCGGTGACCAGCAGCGCCGTGATCGTCTGCGGGGTGGCCGCGCTGCTGCTGCTGTCGCTCGCCGCCCGCCGGTACGGCTGGTGGCCCGCCCTGGCCCGCTGGGGCTGGCTGCTGGCGCTCGCCGAGTCGGTGGCCGCGCTCGGCACCCTGGTGGCGATGTACGTGGGGCAGTGGCTCGGGATCGTCCAGCGCGTCCAGATCGGCATCCTGTGCCTGGGGCTGCTGACCATCGCCTGGGCGCTGTACGCCGACCGGCGGGACGCGGCGCGCAAGGCGCGGGAGGCGTCGGCGGCGCCAGAGGGGGCGTACCTGTGAGCAGCGCGAAGGGCGGCGCGGGAGCCGGTCCGGGCGAGATCGTGAACATCGGCCGCGAGCAGGTGCACGTCGTCGAGTCGGGCCCGGCGGACGGGCCGCCGCTGCTGCTCGCCTCCGGGCTCGGCGGCGCCTGGTTCGACTGGGAGCCGTCCGTCGCGCTGCTCCGGGAGGGCCACCGGGTGACCGTCTTCGACCGCCCCGGCCTCGGGCTCAGCCCGGCCGCGGTCGCGCCGCCGTCGCTGCGCCGCGACACCGCGATCATGGAGGCGCTGGCGCGGCGGGCCGGCCGGCCGGTGACCGTCCTCGCGCACTCGATGGCCGCGTTCGCCGCCGAGGCGCTCGCCAGGACGCGGCCCGCGCTCGTGCGGGGCCTGGTGCTGCTCGATCCGAGCTGCGAGCCCGAGGCGTGGGTCCCCGTGCGGCTGGCCGCCGCGCTGACCCCGCTCGCCACGGCGGCGGGCGCGGTGCTCGGCGCGACCCGGCTGGCCGGGGTCGCCGGGCCGTTCGGCCGCCGGATGATCCTGAAGCACACCAGCCGCCGCGACGAGGCCGTCCCGGCGGAGGTCGTGCGGTCGGTGTACGGGCGCGGCACGGTGGTCGGCACGGTCTTCGCGGAGGAACTGGCCTACCGGGAGATGGCCGCCGACCTGGCCGGGCTGCGCGAGCGGCGGCCCTTCCCGCCCGTCCCGCTGGCCGTCGTGACCGCGCTGGGTGACCTGGACGGCGCCGACCGGAAGCGCGAATGGGCCGAGGCGCACGCGCGGCTCGCCGCCATGAGCCCGCACGGCACGCGGATCGAGCTGCCGGACGCCCTGCACATGGTCCCGCTCGACCGTCCCGACGCGGTGGCCGACGCGGTCGCCGCCCTCGACCGGATGGAGGGGGCGGCATGAGGCGCCTTCCCGCCGTCGCGCTCGCCGTCCTCCTCGCCGCGACGATGTCCGGCTGCAAGGTCATGCAGCGGATCTCCGACGGGGCGTACCTCAACGCCGTCACCGACGGGGTCGTGGACGAACTGGCCGCGCGGGGCATCGACCTGCAGGAGCGCCCCGAGTGCGAGTCCCCGGGGCGCGAGACCGACTCCGTGGTGCGCGTCGCCTGCACGGCCGTCACCGCGACCGGGGAGCCGGTGGTCGTGGAGGGCGTCGCCCGCGACGCCGACACGGACCGTCCGCGCGAGTCCTACGTCGTCACCGTCGGCGGCCGCGAGGTGCTCCGCAAGGACTGCCTGGGCCTCGGCTGCGAGCAGCCGAACCGCTGACCGGGCGATCCGGCCGGGCCGATCCGGCCGGGCCGATCCGACCGGGCAAGGAATCCGCATACCGAACGGAAAAAACCACCACCCAGCGCATATGTGCCCGTACTGTCGGTGACGTAGCGGGTGTGAAGATTCCCAGCGTGAAGATGCCGCACCTGAAGATCGGCCCCAGGAAGGCCCTGATCCTGGCGTCCGCAGCGCTCTTCGTGATCGCCGCGGTGGGCGGCGGCGCGTTCCTGCTGCTGTCCGGGGGCCAGGAGATCCAGTACAAGACGCAGAGCGCGCTGCGCAAGGCGCTTCCCGTGACCGCCGCCGCCGAGCTCCACAAGCACGGCGTGCGGCTGGGGGCGCCGCTGCGGTGCGCGGACCTGCCCGGCTGGACGAAGAAGAAGATGCGGGTGGCCTGCACCGGCATGACCGCGGACCGCAAGCCGGTCCAGGTCATCGGCACCGGCGAGCAGGAGAAGCGCAGGAACTACTACACGATCCTCGTGGACGGCCGGCCGGTCGTGGAGAACGCGTCGTGCCTCGGTGCCGACTGCGTGAAGAAGGAGGAGTAGCTCCCGGCGTGAGGATCGCCACTCCGGGCGTGGGGCGCCAAGGCAGGCGATAGGACGCCATACGATGCGATGAGCTGCGTTCTTGCGGCCCACCGTGTTTCCTTTCGTCCTCCTGGAGCGGCCATGACCGGCACTGGCGAGTCGTCGCGTCCCGTGCCGCCCCGGCCGGCGGAGCCCGGACAGGCGGCGCCGGGCACCGCGCCGCCGCGTAGCGCGCCACCGCGCCCCGCCCCGGCGCCGCCGCGCACGGCGCCGCCCCGGAACCCGTCGCCCCGCCCGGCGCCGCGCCGCCCGGCGACGGTGCGCCCGCTGCCGATCGCGGTCGACACCATGGGCGGCGACCACGCCCCCGAGGAGATCATCGAGGGGGCGGTGACCGCGGTCCGCGAGCACGGCGTCCGGCTGGTGCTGGTCGGGCGGGCGCCGCGGATCCGGCGGGAGCTGGACCTGCACGGCGTCCTCGGCACGATCCCCATCGTGCACGCCGACGAGGCACTGGACATGGGCGAGGGCGCGCTCGCGAGCTGGCGCAAGCCCCGCTCGTCGATCGCGATCGCCTGCCACCTGATCAAGCAGGGGCGGGCGTCGGCGCTGGTCTCGGCGGGCAGCACCGCCGGGGTGGTGGCGACCTCGCGGCTGCGGCTCAAGGGCCAGCAGGGCGTGATGCGGCCGGCGATCGCCGTGGCGCTGCCGACCCGCCCGCGCCCCACGATCCTGCTGGACGCGGGCGCCACCGCCGACGTGAAGCCCGAGGGCCTCGTCCAGTTCGCCGCGCTCGGCACCGCGTACGCGCAGATCCTGCTCGGGCTCGACCGCCCGACCGTGGGCCTGCTCAACATCGGCGCCGAGGCCGGCAAGGGCAACAAGCTCACCAAGCGGGCGCACGAGCTGCTCGCGAGCGGCAGCCACGGCATCGAGTTCGCCGGGAACGTGGAGGGCCACGACCTGCTGAGCGGGCGCGTGGACGTCATCGTCGCCGACGGGTTCACCGGCAACGTCGCGCTCAAGACCGTGGAGGGCACGGTCGCCACCGCGTTCGCGGAGATCCGCGAGGCGATGACGTCCACCGCGGCCGCGCGGATGGGCGCGCTGCTCCAGCGGCGCCGCCTCCAGGAGCTGCGCGACCGCCTCGACCCCGACACCTACGGCGGCGGCGTCCTGCTCGGCCTGAACGGGACGGTCGTGATTGCGCACGGCGCCTCCCGCGCCCGCGCGATCACCTCGGCCTGCGACCTCGCGCACCGGCTGGCCGCCGGACGGATCGTCGAGCGGATCCGCGAGCAGGTCGCGGCGACCCGCACGTCCCGGTTCGGGCGCTGGACGCACGGCGAGCGCGACGCCGACAGGCCCACGGAAACGCCGTCGGCCAGGCCGTCCGCCAGGCCGTCGGAGAGGCCCGCCGAGAAGGTCCCGGAGGTGCCCTCCCCCGCCGCGGACACCGTCCCCGACCACAAAGAGCCGCCCGCCGCGCCGTAGCCTCGCGCGAAACCGTTTCCGGGCGCCGGTACGTCGCCGATAACCTTGGAACATGCCCGATCCGCAACTCGTACTCGCCGCCCGGGTCCAGGCCGCGCTGAGCGCCGCCTTCGGACCGTCGTACGCGGACACCGACCCGGTCATCCGGCCGTCGCAGTTCGCCGACCTTCAGGCCAACGTGGCACTGCCGCTGGCCAAGAAGCTGGGCCGCAAGCCGCGAGACGTGGCCAACGAGATCACGGCGAACCTCGACACCGCCGGTGTCGTCTCGGACGTGCAGGTCAGCGGCCCCGGATTCATCAACCTGACGCTCAGCGACGCCTGGATCGCCGGCGAGGCGCAGCGGGCCCTGGAGGACGAGCGGCTCGCCGTCCCCCTCGCCGACAAGCCGCAGAAGGTCGTCGTCGAGTACTCCTCCCCGAACGTGGCGAAGGAGATGCACGTCGGGCACCTGCGGACCACGATCGTCGGCGACGCGATCGCGCGGATCCTGGCGTTCCTCGGGCACGAGGTCGTCCGGGACAACCACGTCGGCGACTGGGGCACCCCGTTCGGCATGCTGATCGAGCACCTGCTCGACATCGGCGAGGACGCCGCCGCCCGCGGCGACTCCTCCGTCAGCGACCTGACCGCGTTCTACCAGGCCGCGCGGGAGAAGTTCGACGGCGACGAGGCGTTCGCCGACCGGTCCCGGCGGCGGGTCGTCGCCCTCCAGGCGGGCGACGCCGAGACGCTGCGGCTCTGGAACGTCCTCGTCGAGGTGTCGAAGCGGTACTTCAACGCCGTCTACGGGCGGCTGGGCGTCACCCTCACCGACGACGACATCAAGGGCGAGAGCTACTACAACGACCTGCTGGCCCCGACCGCCCAGGAGCTGGAGGAGAAGGGCATCGCGGTCATCAGCGACGGGGCGCTGTGCGCGTTCCCGCCCGGGTTCACCGGCCGCGAGGGCGAGCCCCTCCCGGTGATCATCCGGAAGAGCGACGGCGGCTACAACTACTCCACCACCGACCTCGCCACGATCCGGTACCGGGTCGACACCGAGCACGTCGACCGGATGATCTACGTGGTCGGGGCGCCGCAGTCGCTGCACTTCCAGATGGTGTTCGCCGTCGCGCGGATGGCGGGCTGGCTGAACGACGAGGTGAAGGCCGAGCACGCGCAGATCGGCAACGTCCTCGGCACCGACGGCAAGATCCTGCGGACCCGGGCCGGCGGCACCGTCAAGCTCTCGGAGCTGCTGGACGAGGCGGTCGAGCGGGCAGGCGCCGTGTACGACGAGATCCAGCATGACGCGTCGTTCGACGAGGCGACCCGGGCCGAGATCGTCCAGGCGGTCGGCATGGGCGCGGTGAAGTACGCCGACCTGTCGGTGGCGCGCGACAGCGAGTACGTCTTCGACTTCGACCGGATGATCTCGTTCAACGGCAAGACCGGCCCGTACCTGCAGTACGCGGTGGCGCGGATCCGGTCGATCTTCCGGAAGGGCGGTCTCGCCCCCGAGGAGGCGACCGGCCCGATCGTGCTCACCCACCCGGCCGAGCGTGCGCTGGCGCTGGAGCTGCTCGGGTTCGGCGCCGTGCTCAAGCAGGCGGGCGAGACCGCCGAGCCGCACCGGCTGGCGAGCTACGTCTACTCGGTCGCGGACGTCTACACGACGTTCCACGAGAACTGCCCGGTGCTGAAGGCCCCCGACGAGGAGACGAAGGCGTCGCGGCTCGCGCTCTGCGCGGCGACCCTCCGCACGCTCGTCACCGGCCTCGGCCTCCTCGGCGTCCCGACCCCGGAGCGCATGTAAGGGAGCGGGCCCCGGGCGGCGACCCGCGGGCCCGCGTCCCCGCGGTCCGCCCGTCCCCGGTCCGGCACGTCACCGGCCCGTGCGTCACGGCACGCGCGTCACGGCACGCGCGTGCCGTGCGGTGAGGGCTGGCCGGCTCGTGCCGGGGCCTGCGGGGCGGCCTCTCCCTGGGCGGACGCGGCCCGTTCGCGGGCGACCTGCTCCCGGACGGCCGGAACGATCTCCAGGGCGAACACCGGAAGCTGCTCGGGGCCGCCGCCGTACAGGAACGAGTCGACGCCGTGACCGACGGCCAGCTCGGTCAGCTCGTACACCCACTGGCGCGGCGGGCCGTGCAGGAAGCCCCGCGACTCCCGCCCGTCGAGGCTCCCTTCGAGGACGTAGACGCGGCGGATCTCGGCGGGCCGGCGCCCCGCCCGCCGCGCGGCGTCGTCGAGGCGGCGCTGCCCGTCGGCGAGCCGCTTCGGCGGGACGAGCGAGGACGGCGCGATCCAGCCGTCGGCGACCCGTCCGGCGAGGTCGATGCCGCGCGGACCGGTGACGCCCAGCCAGATGCCGATCTGGTGCGCGGGCGCCGGGCCCGCCTGCGCCGCCGCGAACCGGTAGTGCTCGCCCGCGAACCGCAGCCCGTTCTGGTCGCTCCAGTGCAGCCGGATGAGCTGCACGGCCTCCTCCAGTGCCCGGCGCGACGCCCTGCCGTCCAGGCGCGGGCCCCCGTACGCCTCGATGCCGTTCGGCGACATCCCCGTGCCGAGTCCGAGCTCGGCGCGGCCGCCGCTGAGCCGGTCCATCGTCGCGATCGCCTTCGCCAGCGCGGCGGGCGACCGCAGCGGCAGGCACGCCACCGCCGGCAGGACCCGGATCCGGGACGTGCCGGCCAGCACGGCCGCCATCAGCGTGAGCGCGTCGGCGGTGTCGCGCCGGTACGGCTCGTCGCGGACGCCGAGCAGGTCGAGCCCGTACCGGTCCGCCTCCTGCGCGGTGCGCACCAGCGGGGCGCCGGAGTCCGGGGCGAGGGACAGGCCGAACCGCAGCGGCCGCCTCGATCGAGGCGGCGTCACTGCAGGTAGCCTTCGACCTCGTCCGGCGGCCGGACCTCGGCGCCGCCGGGGTCCTCGCCGGCCTCCAGCCGGGCCCGGCGACGGCGCAGCAGGTCCCAGCACTGGTCGAGCGCGACCTCCAGCCGCTCCAGCCGCCGGTGCTCCTCCTCCCGGTCCAGCTCGCCCCGCTGGTACCGCTCGCGGAGCCGCCGCTCCTCCCCCACGTACTGGTCGACGCGGGCCAGGATGTCCTTCTCGTCCATCGGTTCTCAGCGCTCGCGGCCGTAGTCGGTGAGCCCGCTCAGGAAGCCGCCGTCCGTCCGCGTCGAGTGCTGGAGCGGATCGGTCTTCGGCTCCACCACGGGCGCGGCGGACGGTGCGGGCCGTGCGGTGCTGGACCGCGCCGGAGTCTTGCGCGCCGAGGTCGCGGATTTCGAGGCCGCCGACTTGGTCGCCGACTTCGCGGTGCCGGACCTGGTGCTCGCGGTCGTCCGCGACGACGTCGACTTGCGCGCGGCGCTCGTCCTGGACTTGGGCGCGGCCGCCTTCTTCGCCGTCGCCGTTGTCTTCGACGCTCCCGAGGTCTTCGCCGCGCTCGCCGTCTTGGACGTGCCCGCCGTCCGGGACGTGCCCGCCTTCGACGTGGACTTGCGTGCCGTGGACGTCTTCGTAGCCGTGCGGGTGGACGCCGTCGTCCTGGAGCGGCCGGACGCCGCCGAGGTGGACTTGCGGGCCGTGGTCCGGCCGGCGCCGTTCTTGCTCGCCGCGGTCTTCCGCGCCGTCGTGGCGCGGGTCCCGGTCGACTTGGCGGTGGTGGTGATGACCTTGGCCGCCGCGTCCATCGCCTTGGCGGCGTCGGACATGGCCTTCGTGGCACTGGTCATCGCCTTGGTCATCGCCGTCATCGCCTTGGCCGACGAGGAGGCCTTGGTCGCCACCGACTTCATCTGCGTCGCGGCGGTCTTGGCCTGGCTCGCGGCCTTGGTGACGCGGGTCGCGGCGGCCGACGACGACGCCGACGACGACCGGGTGGACGCGGCCGGCTTCCTCGCCGTGCTGCTCCTGGTCGCGGTCGTGCGGCTCGTCGTGCGGCCGGTCGTGGACCTCGACGGCGACTTCGCCGCCGAGGTCCGCTTGGCCGCCGGTTTCTTGGCGGCGGTGGACTTGGTCGCTGATGTGCTCTTCGTACGCGCGGCCGTCCCTCGGCTCGCCGTACGCGATGCGGTCTTGGTAGGCACTGATCTCCCCCCACTGTGATCAGTTACGGGGAGATCTATTCCACACTTCGTGACCCTCTACACACGCAGCGTCATTTCAGCTCAGACGCCCACCGGATGCCAGACCGTCTTGGTCTCCAGGAAAGCGGTCATCCGCGCGGTTCCCGGCTCGCCCGTCCAGTCCTCTTCTGCGGGGCGCAGGACCCTCTTGAGGTTCTCGGCCGCCTTCTCTTCCAGTTCCTGGACGTGCTCGGGCGGCGCGCCCGCGAGGTCGATGGCGTTGACGTCCATGTGGGTCGCCAGCCATGGCGCGATCTCGGTGCGGCGGCCGGTGAGGAGGTTGACGACACCGCCCGGCAGGTCGGAGGTGGCCAGCACCTCCGCCAGGGTGATCGACGGCAGCGGCGCCGGCTCGGAGGCGACCACCACGGCCGTGTTGCCGGACACGATGACCGGGGCCAGGACGGAGACCAGGCCCAGCAGCGGCGAGTCGGGCGCGACGACGGCGACGACGCCGGTGGGCTCGGGCGTGGAGAAGTTGAAGAACGGCCCGGACACGGGGTTGGCGGCCCCGGCGACGGCGCTCAGCTTGTCGGCCCAGCCCGCGTACCAGACCCACCGGTCGACGGCGGCGTCCACCTCGGTCCCGGCGGCGCCCTTGGACGCGCCGGCCTGGCGCAGCTCGTCCACGAACTGGTCGCGGCGGCCCTCCAGCATCTCGGCGATCCGGTAGAGGATCTGGCCGCGGTTGTAGGCGGTCCGCCCGGACCAGCCGGGGAAGGCCTTGCGGGCGGCGACCACGGCGTCGCGGGCGTCCTTGCGGGACGCCTGGGAGGCGTTGGCGAGGAAGCGGCCCTTGGAGTCGGTCACGGGGTAGGACCTGCCGGATTCGGACCGGGGGAACGCGCCCCCGATGTACAGCTTGTAGGTCTTGCGGACGGCGAGACGGTCAGGCATTGAGGTAGGCCTCCAGTCCGTGGCGTCCGCCCTCGCGGCCGAACCCCGATTCCTTGTAGCCGCCGAACGGGGAGGCCGGGTCGAACTTGTTGAAGGTGTTGGCCCACACGACCCCGGCGCGGAGCCGCTGCGCCGTCCACAGGATCTGCGACCCCTTCTCGGTCCAGATGCCCGCCGACAGCCCGTACGGGGTGTTGTTGGCCTTGGTGACGGCCTCCTCCGGCGTGCGGAACGTCAGCACGGACAGGACGGGCCCGAAGATCTCCTCGCGGGCGATCCGGTGCGACTGCGCCACCCCGGTGAACAGCGTGGGGGCGAACCAGAACCCCTGGGACGGCAGCTCGCAGGGCGGCGACCAGCGCTCGGCGCCCTCGGCCTCGCCGGCGTCCGACAGCTCCCGGATCCGCGCCAGCTGCGCGGCGGAGTTGATCGCGCCGATGTCGGTGTTCTTGTCGAGGGGGTCGCCGACCCGCAGCGTCGCCATCCGCGCCTTCAGCCGCTCCAGGACCTCCTCGGCGACCGACTCCTGCACCAGCAGCCGCGACCCGGCGCAGCACACGTGGCCCTGGTTGAAGAAGATGCCGTTGACGATGCCCTCGACGGCCTGGTCGAGCGCGGCGTCCTCGTAGACGATGTTGGCGGCCTTGCCGCCGAGCTCCAGCGTCAGCCTCCTGCCGGTCCCGGCGAGGGTGCGGGCGATCTGGCGGCCGACGTCGGTGGAGCCGGTGAAGGCGACCTTGTCGATGCCCGGGTGCGACACCAGGGCGGCGCCGGTCTCGCCGGCGCCGGTGACGATGTTGACGACGCCGGGCGGCAGCTCGGCCTGGCGGCAGATGTCGGCGAACAGCAGCGCCGTCAGCGGCGTGGTCTCGGCCGGCTTGAGGACGACGGTGTTGCCGCACGCCAGCGCGGGGGCGATCTTCCAGGCCAGCATCAGCAGCGGGAAGTTCCACGGGATGACCTGCCCCGCCACCCCGACGGGGCGGGGGTCGGGCCCGAACCCGGCGTGGCGCAGCTTGTCGGCCCAGCCCGCGTAGTAGAAGAACCACGCCGCGACCAGCGGGACGTCCACGTCCCGCGACTCGCGGATCGGCTTGCCGTTGTCGATCGACTCCAGGACGGCCAGTTCCCGCGCCCGCTCCTGGATGATCCGCGCGATCCGGTACAGGTACTTGGCCCGCTCGGTCCCGGGCATCGGGCCCCAGACCTTGTCGTAGGCGGTGCGGGCGGCCCGCACGGCGCGGTCGACGTCCGCCTCGTCCGCGCACGCGATGTCGGCCAGGACGCTCTCGTCGGCCGGGTTGATCGACTTGAACGGCTCGCCGTGCCCGTCGGTGAACTCGCCGTTGACGAACAGCCCGTAGGAGCCGCGGATGTCGACGACGGACCGGGACTCGGGTGCCGGCGCGTACTCGAAAACCATGATCAGTCCAGCGTGAAGTAGTCGGGACCGGAGTACACCCCGGTGGCGAGCTTGCGGCGCTGCATCAGCAGGTCGTTCAGCACCGAGGAGGCCCCCAGCCGGAACCACTCGGGCGTCAGCCAGTCGGGGCCGGCGGTCTCGTTCACCAGCACCAGGTACTTGATCGCGTCCTTGGTGGTGCGGATCCCGCCCGCGGGCTTGACCCCGACCTGCCGCCCGGTGGCGGCCCGGTAGTCGCGGACGGCCTCCAGCATGACCAGGGTGACCGGCAGCGTCGCCGCGGGCGACACCTTCCCGGTCGAGGTCTTGATGAAGTCGGCCCCGGCGCGCATCGCGAGCCAGGAGGCCCGCCGCACGTTGTCGTAGGTGGCGAGCTCGCCGGTCTCCAGGATCACCTTCAGGTGCGCGGGCCCGCACGCGTCCTTGACCGCGACGATCTCGTCGGACACCTTGGCGTAGTCGCCGGACAGGAACGCGCCCCGGTCGATCACCATGTCGATCTCGGCCGCCCCCGCCGCCACCGCGGCCCGGGTGTCGGCGAGCTTGGCCTCCATCGGCGCCCGCCCGGACGGGAAGGCCGTCGCCACGCTGGCGACGCCGATCCCCGTCCCGTCGAGGGCCCGGACCGCGGTCTCGACCATGTCGGGGTACACGCAGACGGCGGCCACCTTCGGCACCGAGGCGTCCGCCGGGTCGGGGTGCGCGGCCTTGGCGCACAGCGCCCGCACCTTCCCCGCCGTGTCCGCGCCTTCCAGCGTGGTCAGGTCCACCATCGAGATCGCCAGGTCGATCGCCGCGGCCTTCGCCGACGTCTTGATCGACCGGGTGGCGAGCCGCGCCGCCCGCTCCTCGGCGCCCACCCGGTCCACGCCGGGGAGGCCGTGCAGGAAGGCGCGCAGCTCGGCGGCGCTGTTCAGAGTCTCCGTTGACACTCCCCAAGCATCGCCGAACTACGCCCCAGGCACAAAACGGACCTCAGCGGAGCGGCTCCGTCGTCCACCGCGCGGGGTCGGTGCCGAGCGGCGTCGTCCGGCGGTACAGGCCCGTCACCCCGCCTCCGGCCTGGAGGCGGCGCAGCGGCTCCCCGGTCGCGTTGATCTCGATGTCGAACCCGCGCACTCCGTAGACCCTGAGGATCTGCGACTTCGCCGGGGGCACCAGGCCGATCTTCGGCCCGGTGTGCGGCAGCCGCGTGTCGAACGCCGGATGCCCGTCGACGGTGGTGTTGGGCTGGTACGTCCAGGCGTTCCGCGTGGCGGCCGGGCTCAGCGAGATGAGCAGGTCGCCGTCCCGTCCGGGGACGGCGAGCGAGATCATGACCTCCGCGGGCGCGGCGACCCAGGTCCTCGTGGCCCTGAGCCCGTCCGGGAGCCCGGTGACGCGCACGGGGAACGCCGCCGGGCGCTCGCCGCCGAACCTCACCCCCGCCGCGATGCGCTGGACGGTCACCGGGTCGGCGACGGCGCGGTCGTTGACCGTCAGCACCGCCCAGCTCTTCGGCCGGTACTCCCACCGGAACTCGGCCGGCACCTGGTCCGACCCCGGCCCGCCGGGCTTGATCGACCAGTAGGCGGGCCGCCCGCCGACCGGCGCGGCCTTCGTCAGGTGCCCCTTCCTGCCTCCCGGCAGCAGCGGTACGCCCGGCGAGAGCCCGGGCGGGCCCACGCTCAATTCGATCGCCGTGCTGCCCGGCCCGCGCCCGGCGGACACCGTGAACACCGTCCCCCGCTGGGCGTCCTGCGCCACCCGCGTCCGCGTGTAGCCAGGGGGCAGCCACCCGAACGCGGCCTTCTCGATCAGCGGGCTCGGAAACCTGGCCGGCCCGGCCACCGCGCTCGGACGCTCCGCCGAGGACGAGGGGACCACCGTGATCCCGGCGACGCCCGCCGCGACCCCCGCGGCGACGGCCGCGACGGCGGCCCGCCTCGTCCGCCGGATCCGCCGCGCCCGCGCCACCGCCGCCGCGACGTCCACGGCGGGAGCGGGGGCGGGGGCGTCCGCGAGGCGCTCCAGCCTCTCCTTGAGGTCGTTCATGCCAGCCTCTCCCCTTCCGCGAGATCCCGCGCCGGCTCCAGCGCGCGCCGCAGCGCGTCCAGCCCGCGCGCGGTCTGGCTCTTGACCGTCCCGGCCGAGCAGTCCAGGACGTCTGCGGCCTGTTCGATCGACAGGTCGCAGTAGAACCGCAGGACCACGGCGGCCCGCTGCCTCGGCGGCAGGGCCGCCAGCGCCGCCCGCAGGTCCATCCGGCCCGCGTGGTCGGCGGACTCGGCGGCCTCCTCCGGCATCCGCTCGACGATCCGGACCCGCTGCCGCCACCCGCCGCGCTGCTCGGCGAGGAACACCCTGACCAGCACCGTCCGCGCGTACCCGTCGACGTTCTCGGCCGCCGACGCCTTCCGCCAGTGCAGGTACAGGCGCGTGATCGCGGACTGGACGAGGTCGTCCGCCCGGTGCCAGTCCTGGCACAGCAGGTACGCGACCCGCCGTAACCACGCCATCCGCGCCGTCACGTAGGCGGTGAACTCCTCGTCACGGCTCGCCGTCCGCGCGCTCCTCGACTGCTCCACATCTTCCTGATGCGCCGTCCCTCACAAAAGGTTGCATCTCTGGCTGAATCACCTCTTATTGCCTTCCCGTCGCGGGCGGGGGCGGGTTTCCCACCCCGGTCACGGGAAATCCCGACCCCATGAGCCAGCGAACCCAAGAGCACGTCGACGAGCGGACGGCCCGCAAGGTGGCCGAGGAGGCACGCGAGACCGAATGGCGGCTGCCGAGCTTCGGCAAGCAGCTGTTCCTCGGCGGCCTCCGCCTCGATCTGATCCACCCGCATCCGCGCCCGTCCGGGGAGCAGCGGACGAAGGGCGAGGAGTTCCTCGCCCGGCTCGCGGAGTTCTGCGCCGCCGAGGTCGACCCGGCGCGGATCGAGCGGGAGGCGCGCATCCCGGACGAGGTCGTGCGGGGCCTGCGCGACCTCGGCGCCCTCGGCATGAAGATCCCGGAGAAGTACGGCGGGCTCGGGCTCAGCCAGCTCTACTACGGCCGCGCCCTGATGCTCGTCGGGTCGGTCAGCCCGGCGCTCGGCGCGCTGCTGTCGGCGCACCAGTCGATCGGCGTCCCGCAGCCGGTCAAGATGTTCGGCACGCGGGAGCAGAAGGACGCGTGGCTGCCGCGCTGCGCCAGGGAGGTCAGCGCGTTCCTGCTCACCGAGCCCGACGTCGGGTCCGACCCGGCGCGGCTGCGCGCCACCGCCGTGCCCGACGGGGACGACTACGTCCTCAACGGCGTCAAGCTGTGGACGACCAACGGCGTCGTGGCCGACCTCGTCGTGGTGATGGCGCGCGTCCCGAAGTCGGAGGGGCACCGCGGCGGCATCTCGGCGTTCATCGTGGACATGTCCGCCCCCGGCATCACCGTCGAGAACCGCAACGCGTTCATGGGGCTGCGCGGCATCGAGAACGGCGTCACCCGGTTCCACGACGTGCGGGTCCCGAAGGCGAACCTGATCGGCACGGAGGGCGCCGGCCTGAAGGTCGCGCTGACCACGCTCAACACCGGCCGGCTGTCGCTGCCCGCGATCTGCGCGGCGAGCGGCAAGTGGGCCGCCGGGATCGCCCGGCAGTGGTCGAAGGAGCGGGTGCAGTGGGGCCGGCCGGTCGGCGAGCACGAGGCCGTCGCCACCAAGATCGCGTTCATCGCGGCGACCGCCTACGCGATGGAGGCGGTGCTCGACCTGTCCGGCCAGCTCGCCGACGACGAGCGCAACGACATACGGATCGAGGCGGCCCTCGCCAAGCTGTGGTCGTCGGAGATGGCGTGCCGCGTCGCCGACGAGCTGGTGCAGCTGCGCGGCGGCCGCGGCTACGAGACGGCCGAGTCGCTCGCGGCGCGCGGCGAGCGCGGGGTGCCCGCCGAGCAGCTGCTCCGCGACCTGCGCATCAACCGGATCTTCGAGGGCTCCAGCGAGATCATGCATCTGCTGATCGCCCGCGAGGCCGTCGACGCGCACCTGTCGGTCGCCGGGGACATCATCGACCCGGACGCCTCCACCGGGGCGAAGGCGCGGGCCGCGGCGAAGGCGGGCGGGTTCTACGCGCGCTGGCTGCCGACGCTCGTCACCGGCGCCGGGCACCGCCCGAACGCCTACGCGGAGTTCGGCCCGCTGGCCCGGCACCTGCGGTACGTGGAGCGGGCGTCCCGCAAGCTGGCCCGCTCGATCTTCTATGCGGCCGGGCGCTGGCAGGGCGGCCTGGAGTACCGGCAGGGGTTCCTCGGCCGCATGGTCGACATCGGCGCCGAGCTGTTCGCCATGAGCGCGGTCTGCGTCCGCGCCCACGCCGACGCTTCCAAGGAAGGGCCGCTCGCCAGTACGGGCGCGAACGGCGCGGGGGCCGCGACGGCGCCCGGGAAGTCCGCCCTGCTGCTCGCCGACGCGTTCTGCCGGCAGTCGCGCGTCCGCGTCGAGGAGCTGTTCGACGGGCTGTGGCGCAACACCGACGCGATGGACGTGAAGCTGGCGCGGGCCGTCCTCGCCGGCCACTTCGCCTGGGTGGAGGAAGGCGTCCTCGACCCGTCCATCCCGGGGCCGTGGATCGCGCCGTCCGAGCCCGGCCCGAGCGGTATGGAGGACGTGCACCGGACCATCGGCTGACCCGGCGGGCGGGGCGCGTGAGGGCTTCCCGCCGTCGCGGGGGCGTCCGGCATCGGGGCGGGGATAGACTGACCCGACCTTCGCGCCAGAGATCGAACCGTCCCGGGAGGACAGGGGAACGGTCCCGCGAACGAGAAGCCGAACGCCAACGCACCCAGCGAGCGGGAAGTAATGCAGCCATCCGGTCAGAAGAAGTCCATCGCAGGCACCCTCCTCAACCTCGTCGGCAGCGGCCCGAAGAAGGCCGGGCCGGCCGCCGGGCCCGCCCCTGACGGGGACGTCGTCCAGCCCGCCGCCGGTGAGGGCGCGCTGGAGAACCATCTGGGCGGGGACGAGGCCCGCAACTACCGCCAGTACGAGTACGAGACCGTCGCCCCGCACGTCGGCCGTTCCATGCTGGAGGTCGGCTCCGGCCTCGGGCACTTCTCCGAGCAGTTCGCCGGGCGCCTCGACTACCTCGTCGTCAGCGACAACGACCCCTACTGCGTCGGCGAGCTGCGCAAGCGCCACGAGGGCAACGACGACGTCGAGGTCATCGACCTGGCGCTGCCCGCCGACATCAAGATCCGGCGCAAGGTCGACACCGTCGTGATGATGAACGTCCTGGAGCACATCAAGGACGACGTCCAGGCGCTGCGCGACCTCGCCGCCGTGACCGAGCCCGGCGGCCGCATCGTCATCTGGGTGCCCGGCTACATGCAGCTCTACGGCGACTTCGACCGCAAGGTCGGGCACGTCACCCGGTACACGCCGGCGACGCTGGAGGCGTCGGTCCGCGAGGCCGGGCTGGTCCCCGAGGTGCTCAAGCCGATCAACTTCCTGGGCGGGATCGCCTGGTGGTTCGCGGTCCGCCGCGGCGGCGCCGGCTACCCCGACCCGAAGCTCGTCAAGATCTACGACCGGACGGTCGTGCCGCTCACCCGCACCATCGAGCGCTTCGTCAAGCCGCCGTTCGGGCAGACGGTCTTCTGCGTCGCGCGGGTCCCGCGCTAGCGCTCCGCTCCTCGCGCGCACGGGGACGGGGACGGCTCACGAAAGCCGACCCGTCCCCGTCGTTATTTTCCTGGCGCGGACACGGTATGTCTCACTCCCCCTCCCGGCCCTGGACCGCAAGACTGTGCAGTGGCCGGACGGGGTCCCGATCCGCCTCTCCGGGCGGAGAAGCACCGCCTGCTTCCGCGGGTCGCGGCCCCGAAGGGCCAGCCACGAAAATTCCCGTGTGGTCCGACGGTTCGCGGTGGGGAATCCGGGAGGGGAGGTTCCCCACCGTGAATCAGCCGGGCGCGCGGCTCAGGCGCCGACCTTCGGGGTGGCGAACAGGGCCAGCCGGTGCGCGGTCGCGGCGGCCTCGCCGCGGCTCGCCACCTCCAGCTTGCCGAGGATGTTCGACACGTGGACGCTGGCGGTCTTCACCGAGATGAACAGCTCCTCGGCGATGTCGCGGTTGCTGCGGCCCTCGGCGACCAGGCGCAGCACCTCGAACTCGCGGGGCGTCAGCCCGAGCGGCGCCGAGGCGTCGCCGCGGCGCGGCATCCGGGTGCGGCGCCGCAGGTCGGCGATCCCCTCCGCGAGCGGCCGGGTGCCCAGCCCGTCCGCGAGTTCGGCGGCGGTGTGCAGCGCCGCCGTGGCGGCCTCGTGGTCGCCGGCCGCGAGCGCGGCCTCCGCCGCGCGGGACAGGGCCCGCGCCCGGTAGTACGGGTTGGCGAGCGCCTCCCACGCCGCGGCGGCCTCCTCCCAGGCGGTCCGGTCGAGGATGCCGCGTGCTCGCGCCATCTCGGCGGCGAACGTGAGGCAGTGCGCGTGCTGGAGCGGACCGCTCGTCCCGAGGTCGGCGGCGCGCTTCTCCAGCCGACGCAGGCGGTCCTCGGCGGCGTCGCCGAGTTCGCCGCAGGCCGCCGCCCCGACCACGAGCGCCGGCCACGCGTAGCGGGCGTCGTCGGGCAGGCCGACGAGTTCGAGGACGGGATCCAGCGCGTCCAGCGCGGCCTCGGCGCGCCCCTCGGCGAGCGCGATGCTCGCGTCCAGCCAGAGGGTGCTGAAGTAGTCCTGCGTCTTGCGCCACTTCAGCCTGAGCTTCATGATCTCGCGCGACTGCGCGAGCCGCTCCTTCGCCGTCGCGAGGTCGCCGCGCACCAGCGCCACCCAGCCGGACAGGACGAGCAGCGAAGTGCGGGTCGTGATGGCCGGGTCCTGCTCCATGGCGTGGTTCATGACGGCCATGGCCTCGTCCCACCGGCCGAGTGAGACCAGCGGCTCCGCCTGGTTGATGGACAGGAACGTTCCCTGGGTGCGGGCCACGCCGTGCTGGCGGGCCAGTTCCGTGCCGCGCCCGGCGATGGCGGCGGCCTCCTCGTGCCGTCCGACGCCCTCCAGGAAGTGCGACTGGATCACGTAGTAGCGGAGCAGCACCTGGAAGTCGCCGCTGCGCTCGGCGGTTTCCCTGATCACGGTGAGGCGCCCCTCGTCCTCGTAGTCGGTGTGGGCGCAGAACAGCGTGATCAGCGCCTCGCTCTCCGCGACGGGGTCGCCGAGGGCGCGCGCGATGGCCAGCGACTCCAGTGCCGATTCGCGGGCCTCGTCCGGGGAGGTGGTGATGCGTACGTAGTTGCCCAGCGTGGACAGCGCCCGGGCACGCAGGATGGTCGGCGGTTCGACCGGCAGAGCCTCAACGGCGGCGCGCAGGTCTTCGACGAAACCGGGGCGCGCCACCTGGTACCTCATGCGGCCGCGCTGTTCGCGCAGCGCCGCCCAGCGGGCGGTGTCGCGCTCGCCGTCGGCGGCCTCGACCTCCTTCAGCGCGGCGCTGACGAGCTTGATGCCGCGGTCGTACTCCCCGGCGTGCTGGGCGGCGGTCGCCGCGCTTTCCAGGACCGTGGTGTGGTCGGCGCCGATGCGCTCCGCCGCGTCGGGGACCTTGTCCCAGAGCTGCAGGACGCGTTCGAGCATCGCCAGGCACTCGGCGTAGGCGACCGCCTTGCGGGCCTCGCCCGCGGCGCGCCAGGACGCGACCAGCGCCCACGTGCTGTCGTGGGCCTGCGTCCAGTGGTAGCTCAGCTCGACCCAGAGCCGCCCGGCCGGGACGAGCCCGGGCTCCTTCTCCAGGGCCTCGGCGTAGCGGGTGTGGAGGCGCGTGTACTCGCCCGGCAGCAGGTCGTCGTGGACGGCCTCGCGGATCAGGGCGTGCCGGAACGCGTACCCGTCGCCGTCCACCACCAGGACGTTCGCGGCGACGGCGGGCCGCAGGACCCGGGTCAGCGCGGCGTCGTCGAGCCCGGACACGACGGCCAGGAGGGCGTGCTCGATGCGGGTGCTGCCGCCGCTGGCGTCGCGCAGCACCTCCTGCGTCTCCTCCGGGAGCCGCTGGACGCCGGCCAGCAGCAGGTCGCGCAGCGACTCCGGCAGCTCGCACGCCAGCGTGCCGTCGTCGTCGAGCAGCGCCTCGATGAACAGCGGGTTGCCCTCGCTGCGGGCCTCGATGCGCTCGACGAGGCCGGGCGGCGGTGTCTGGCCGAGCAGCTCGGTGACGAGCGCGGCGACGTCGGGGCGGGCCAGCCGGCCGAGCTCCACCCGGCGGACGCGTTCGAGGCGCTCCAGCCCGGCGAGCAGCGTGCGCAGCGGATGGGTGCGGTGCAGCTCGTCCGACCGGTACGTCATGACGATCAGCAGCGGCGCCGTGCCGAGGTTGCGGATCAGGAAGGCCAGCAGGTCGCGGGTGGAGCGGTCGGCCCAGTGGGCGTCCTCGATGACCAGCACGACGGGGCCGCTCTCGGCGAGCCGCTCCAGCAGCGCCAGCACGACCTCGAACAGCCGGGCGCGCTCCTCGCCGGACGCGGAGTCGCTCTCCGGCTCGCCGAACTCGGGCAGCAGCCGGGCGAGCGCGCCGGTGTCGCCGCGCGGGACGAGCCCGGCGACGCCGTCAATGCCGATGTCGCGGACGAGCCCGCGCAGAACGGTGGTGAACGGCGCGAAGGGCAGACCGTCGGAGCCGAGCTCCAGGCAGCCGCCGACCAGCGTCCTGGCGTCGGCCTCCCGGGCGAACTCCCTGATCAGGCGGGTCTTGCCGAGCCCGGCGTCACCGCCGAGGAGCACGGCGCCCGGCGCGGCGGACAGGGCGTCCCGCAGCCGCCGCAGCTCGGCCGATCTGCCGATCAGGACGGAACTCATCGCGCGCGCGTTCACGTACCAAGCATGCCAAACAGATCGGACAATCCCACCCGTATATCACTCCGTGAGACGCCACATCTGGCCCCGGTGCTCGTCCAGCTCCGGGGCCGCTCCCCCCGCCAGCGGCGGATGGACGGCCGTCCGCACCGGGCCCTCGTCCTGGACGCCGCGCGACCGGAAGTGATCGAGTTCGAGCATCTCGGCGCGGGACAGCAGCGGCGCCACCGGAGCCCCCGCCTCCGTGAGGCGCTCGATGGCCTCCGCCCGGGTGAGCCCCGCGACCGCGGCGGCGACCGCGCCGTCCAGCTCGCCGATCCGCTGGAGCCGCTCGGCGAACGGGACTCCGGCGTGCTCGCCGATGCCGAGCGCGCGGCAGGTCGCGGCCCACAGCCGCTCCTCCGACACGACCCCCAGGGTGATCTTCTGGCCGTCCTTCGTGGGGTAGACGCCGTACCCGGGCACCGGCCCGACCCCCGATCGCCGCGTCGCGGCCGGGACGGTGCCCACCCAGTGCGCGAGGACGTCCGCCATCCCGAGGTCGATGCGGTCGCCGACCCCGGTGGCGCGGGCCTTGAGGCAGGCGGCGGTGATCGCGAACGCGGCCATCGTCGCGGCGGCCATGTCCGCGAGGGGCAGCTCGTCGGCCTCCGGGGAGACCGCGTCGGGCGGCAGCGCCGCCGCGTAGGCGCGGTAGTTGATGTCGTGCCCGGGGACGTCCGCGAGCGGCCCCTCGGCCCCGTACCCGGAGATCGAGCAGTAGACGAGCCGCGGGTTGAGCGCCCTCAGCGTCCCGTGGCCCACGCCGAGCCGCTCGGCCACTCCGGGGCGGAACCCCTCGACGAAGACCTCGGCATCGCCGGCCAGCTCCTTGAGCGCGGCGAGCCCGTCCGCGGACTTCAGGTCGAGGACGATGCCGCGCTTGTGCCGGTTCAGGACGTCGAAGTGGTCGCGGAACATCCGCATCGGCTCCCCGCCGGGCGGCTCCACCTTGATCACATCCGCGCCGAGCTGGGCGAGCAGCTGCGTGGCGTAGGGACCGGGCCGCCACATCGTCAGGTCGAGGACGCGCAGTCCGTCCAACGGCGCCATGGGGGGCTCCTCTCGGGTCGCCCGCCTCACGGTGCCCGCCCGCCCCCGCGCCGTCAACGGGAGTCTCGGAGGGTGGCCGTGGTCCCCCGATGTCCACGGCCACCGGACAGTCAGACGTCCGGCACCCCGCCGGAGTTCGCGCTCCGCCGAGAAAATTCGATCAAGGTGTCCCGGCCCGCTACTTCGCGGACGGGCGGCCCGCGATGAGGTCGCTCAGCCAGTCCCCGAAGCGCTGCACGGGCAGCCGGTACCGGCGTTCCCGGATCCGCGCCCGCCGCTCCTTGCGGGACCCCTCGGCGTAGCGGCGCCGGGCCCACGGCGAGTCCGGCCGGGCCAGCCGGACGGCCCCGATGATCGCGACCAGGCCGATGAACAGGCCGATGACGCCCGTCCAGACCTTGCCCTTGAGCAGCGCGATCAGCGCGACGCACAGGTTGAACAGCAGGACGCCCACGATCCCCCACACCCCGTCCCCGGCGGCGTCGTTCGCGCCCAGGGGCCGCAGGCCCAGCAGCATCAAGCCGCACAGCGCGACCGTGATGAAGACGACCTCGACCGACAGCCGGCCCTGCTCGCTCCAGTAGACGTCCTGGAGGTGCAGCACCAGCGCGAACTCGTCCAGGACGAGCGCCGTGCCCGCCCCGAACACGCCCGCGGCGGCCGCCGCCAGTCCGGACGTGCCGTCCTGCACCGCCAGCCCGCCCACACCGCCGACGCACATGAACACGAGCCCGAACACGACGTGGTGGATGTGCTGCCCGCCGGGCGTCACGTTCCCGGGCCACCACCGCACCTGCCGCCGGATCATCCGCACGCTGAACCGGATGAACAGGAAGGCCAGGATGAACGCCACGAGGAAGCAGAACAGCCGGAGCCGCCCGGCGTCCGCGATCTCGCGCGTGAACCATGCCCCCACACCGCCCCTTTTCCCCGAGGCGGGTAAAGCCCACCCCAACCCCGCCGAGACCCACCGCAATCGGACCCGCGCTGCCCGGGTGCGCCGTCCTCGACCACCGCCCGGCGCGAGGCCGGGAGCCGCCCGGCGAGGGGCCGGGAGCCGCCCGGCGAGGGGCGCGGCGCGTGCCGTTCGGACGGGTTTCCTTGATCAAAAAGCCGGGGTACGCTTCCGGCGATGCCGACATACGCACCAACTCGCGGTGCTCTGCTGCTCGGCCTCCTCGCCGCGAGTCAGGTGATGCTGCTGCTCGACCTGACGATCGTCAACGTCGCCCTGCCCAGCATCCAGCGGGACCTGGACACGTCCGCGGCCCAGCTCTCCTGGGTGGTCAACGCGTACACGCTGGTGTTCAGCGGCCTCCTGCTGCTCGGCGGACGAGCGGGCGACATCCTCGGGCACCGGCGGGTCTTCACCGCGGGGGCCGCGCTGTTCACAGGCGCCTCGCTCCTCGGCGGGCTGGCCTTCAACCCCGAACTGCTGCTCCTCGCGCGGGCCGGGCAGGGAGCCGGGGCCGCGCTCGCCGGACCCGCCTCCCTGGCGCTGATCGCGACGGGGTTCCCCGACGACCGCGCCAGGAACCGGGCCTACGCCGTCGCCACGAGCGCCGGCAGCGTCGGCATGCTGCTCGGCCTGGTCGCCGGCGGGCTGCTGATCGAGTGGGGGACGTGGCGGTGGACGTTCTTCGTCAACGTCCCCGTCGGGGCCGCCGTGGTGGCGCTCTCCCGGTGGTGCCTCCACGAGTCCCCGCGGATCAGGGGCCGCTTCGACGCGGCCGGGGCGCTCACGGCCACCGCCGGGATGACGCTCCTCGTCTACGGGGTCGTGCGCGCCGCCGAGTCCGGCTGGAGTGACGGCCCGGTCGCCGCCGCGCTCACCGCGGCGGCGGTCCTCCTGGCCCTGTTCGTCGCCGTGGAGGCGCGGGCCCCGCAGCCGATCATGTCGCTGGGGCTGCTGCGCGACCGGAACCGCGCGGGGGCCTGCGTCATGCGGCTGCTCCTCACCGCCGCGATGAGCGGCATGATGTTCTTCCTCACCCTCTACGTCCAGGGGGTCCTCGGGTACGGCCCGCTGGAGACCGGGCTGGCCTTCCTCCCCACCACGCTCACCGTGATCGCCGCGAACAGGGCCGTGCCGTCGCTGCTGGCGCGCGTCGGCCCGATGAAGGTCATGGCGGCCGGGTCCGTGCTCACCGTCATCGGGATGGCGTGGCTGACGCAGATCTCGGCGGCGAGCACCTACGCGTCCACGATCCTCGGGCCGGTGCTGCTCTTCGGCGCGGGCCACGGGCTGGTCTCGGTGGCGGCGACGGCGATCGCCATGACCGGCCTGCCCGCCGGCGAGCACGGCGGCGCGTCCGGCCTCATCCAGACCACGCAGGTCGGCGGGCCGCTCGGGATCGCCGTCCTCGTCGCCGTCTACGAGGAGGTGGACGGGAGCCGCGTCCAGTCGCTCGCCGGGGCCTTCACCGGCGCCCTGGTCCTTTCGCTGCTCATGCTCGTCACGGCCCTGACCGCCTTCCGCCGGGCGGCCGTCCGAGCACCCGCGTCCGCGGGAACGAGTTGATCACGCGCCACTCGGAGGAGACCCCGTGCACATCACCCACATCGTCCACCGGGCACTGCAACTCGCTCCGGACGAGCCGGTCACGGCCTACGGCGACCGGTTCCGCACAGCGCGCGAGCAGGCCGACCGGGTGGCCCGCCTCGCCGGGGCCCTGCGGGAGCGCGGCGCGGGCGGCGGCGACCCCGTGGGGATGCTGGCCCTCGGCTCGGACCGCTACCTCGAGTTCTTCCTGGCCGTGGCGTGGGCGGACGGGGTGTTCCACCCGGTCAACCCCGCCTGGAGCACGCAGGAGATGATCTACGCGCTGGCCGAGTCGCGGACCCGGATCCTCTTCGTCGACGACGCGTTCCTTGACCGCCTGGGCGAGATCAGGGACGCCTGCCCCGAGCTGCGCGAGGTCGTCCACGTCGGCGACGGGCCGGCGCCGGACGGCATGCCCGGGTTCGAGGAGCTGATCTCGCGCACGGAGCCGGTCGAGGACGCCCGCAGGGGCGGCGACGCGCCCGCCGGCATCGTCTACACCAGCGGGACGTCCGGACGCGCCAAGGGCGTCGTGGTCGCCCACGGCCGCCTGGTCCACTCGGCGATGACCATGCCGGCGAGGGTTCCGTGCCACGGCCTCCCCGGCGGGCACATGCTGATCACGTCGAACTTCTCCTCCATCTCCATGCTGGTGACCTGGCTGGTCCAGGGGATGTGGGGCGGGCTCACCGTCGTCCCGCGCACGACCGACGTCGACGGGCTCCTCGACGCCATCGAACGGCACAGGGTCACGCACGCGCCGTTCGCCCCCGGCACCCTGCAGCAGATCGTCGACCACCCCGGCATCGCCGCGCGCGACCTGTCCAGCATGCTGAGCATCGCCTACGGCGCGGCGCCCATCACCGAGGCCCTCCTGGGGAGGGTGATGGAGGCGTTCCCGAACGCCGCCTTCCACCAGTGGTACGGGATGAACGAGTTCGGCCTCGCCACGCTGCTGCCGCCGGAGGACCACGTCGCGGGCCGCAAGCTGCGCTCGGCCGGGCGGCCCGCGATCGGAGCCGAGGTGCGGATCGTCGACGACGCGGGCGCGGACCTGCCGCAGGGCGAGGTCGGGGAGATCATCGTCCGCACCGGCGCCCTGATGCTCGGCTACCTGAACAAGCCCGAGGAGACGGCGCGGACGCTCCGGGACGGCTGGGTCCACACCGGCGACGGCGGATACCTGGACGAGGACGGCTACCTCCACATCGTCGACCGGATCAAGGACGTGATCAACGTCGACGGCTGGAACGTCTACTCCACCGAGGTGGAGCAGGCGGTCGCGTCGCACCCGGCGGTGGCCGCGGTCGCGGTGATCGGCATCCCGGACGACAAGCCGGGCGAGAAGGTGCACGCGGTCGTCGTGCTCAAGCACGGCCGCGCGGCGAGCGAGGACGAGCTCCGGCGGCACTGCGAGCCGCTGATCGCCTGGAAGACGCCCACCAGCTACGAGTTCGTCGACGCCCTCCCCCTTTCGACCACCGGGAAGGTCCTCAAGCGCGAGCTGCGCAAGCCGTACTGGGCTGGAATGGACCGCCAGGTCAACTGACCGGCCGCGTCGCGCTGACGTGCGGTTGCGCCGGTGATCTGGCCCGGTTTCCCATGCCGCCCGCGAGTCAGTCGGAGTCGGTGACGGCTAGGACGGCCAGTTCCGGTAGGCGCTCAACGCCTGCCGCGCGCCGGTCCAGCCGACCGCCGTCACCCCGGTGTCGAGCCCGAAGGGGCCCGGCGCGCTCGGTGGACGATGCGTCGTAGCGCAGGGCCGTCTCCTGGAGCAGGCAGGCCGCGAGCTCGTCCGACGCCTCGGCGTCGTCGAAGACCGCGAGGAGCTGTTCGGGAGGCTGGGCGCAGGCCAGCCATTCGGCGACCTCGGGCAGGTCGTAGCGGAGGTCACCGCACCACGCGCGCCCCTTGGCGGCGAGGGCTCGGACGCTCGCGACACGGCCCGCGTCCCCGGGCGCGCCCGCCAGCCGCCGCAACGCGGCCTCGAAGCCGTACCGCATCGGGTAGGTCGGCTCCTCCACCTCCAGCAGCGCGGCGAGCAGCCCTTCCAGCCACTCGGGCTCCGCCTTCTGGACGGTGTCGTCGGTCACCTTGACGGCCCTGCCCCAGTGCCGGTCCCTGTAGGTGTCCGCCAGCCCCATCCGCCGGACGGCCTCCCCGATCTCCATGGCCCGAAGTGTCACACACCCGGACCGGCCGGGCGGTTCAGCGGCCCTGGAAGTCCGGGGGGCGGTTCTCCAGGAAGGCGGTGATGCCCTCCTTGGCGTCCTCGGTGGCGGTCAGCTCGACCAGCTCGGACAGCAGGTGGGCGACCTGGTCCTCCAGCGGGCGGCCCTCGATGGCGAAGAACGCGTCGCGGCCGCGGCGCAGGCCGACCGGGCTCTTGGACGCGATCACGCGGGCCAGCTCGTCCACCCGGGCGTCCAGCTCAGCGCGCGGGACGACCTCGGTGACCAGGCCGATGTCGCGGCCCTCGGCGGCGGTGACGCGGGCGCCGGTGTAGTAGAGCTTGAAGGCGTGCTTCGGGGCGACGTTCCGGTTGATGATCGCCATGATCATCATGGGCCAGAGGCCGACGTTGACCTCGGGGGTGGCGAGCTTGACGTCGTCCGCCGCGATCACCAGGTCGCAGGCGGCGGCGAGGCCGAGGCCGCCCGCGACGGCGTGCCCGGCCAGCCGCGCGATGATCGGCTTGCCGAGCTCGGGGAACGCCGTGAAGAGGCGGTAGGGGGCGCTCTCGCGGATGGCGGCGGCGTCGGCCACCGAGCGGCCGTCCGCCTGCGCCTCGCCGAGGCCGCCGAGGTCGGCGCCCGCGCAGAACGCCCGGTCGCCGGCGCCCGTCAGGACGATCACCCGGACGTCGGGGTCGGCCTTGGCCCGCTCGAACGCGTCGAGCAGCTCGCCGATCATCCGGTCGCTGAGCGCGTTGCGGGCGTCGGGGCGGTTCAGCGTGATCCGCGCGATCCGCTCGTCCGCCGAATACAGGATCGTCTCGTACATGTCGCCGCCCATCCCCGAACGGTACCGCCCCCTGGAGCGGGCTCCAGGGGGCGGTCCGGTGGACTCAGATGCGCTCGATGATGGTGGCGTTGGCCTGGCCGCCGCCCTCGCACATCGTCTGGAGGCCGTAGCGGCCGCCGGTGCGCTCCAGCTCGTGCAGCAGCTTGGTCATCAGGATGCCGCCGGTGGCGCCGAGCGGGTGCCCGAGGGCGATCGCGCCGCCGTTGGGGTTGGTCTTCTCCAGCGAGGCGCCGGTGTCGTGCGCCCACCCCATCGGGACCGGGGCGAACGCCTCGTTGACCTCGAAGACGTCGATGTCGTCGATCTTCAGCCCGCCGCGGTCCAGGGCCTTCTCGGTGGCGGGGATCGGGCCGGTCAGCATGTAGACCGGGTCGGAGCCGCACACGGCGAGGGTGTGGATGCGGGCGCGCGGGGTGAGGTTGTACCGCTTGACGGCCTCCTCGGAGGCGACCAGCACGGCGGAGGCGCCGATGGAGATCTGCGAGGCGACGGCGGCGGTCATCCGGCCGCCCTCGCGCAGGGTCTTCAGGCCCGCCATCTTCTCCAGCGTGGTGTCGGGGCGGGGGCCCTCGTCCTTGGACAGCCCGGCGATGGGGGCGATCTCGCGGTCGAAGTAGCCGGCCTCGATGGCCTTGGCGGCGCGCTGGTGGCTCTCCAGCGCGAACTTCTCCATGTCCTCGCGGCTGAGGCCCCACTTCTCCGCCATCAGCTCCGCGCCGCGGAACTGGGAGATCTCCTGCATGCCGTAGCGCTCGGCCCAGCCCTCGCCGTACGGGAAGGGCATGCCCTTCTCCATGGCCATGGCCACGGAGGAGCCCATCGGGACGATCGCCATCTGCTCGACGCCGGAGGCGACGACGAGGTCCTGGGTGCCCGACAGCACGCCCTGGGCGGCGAAGTGGATCGCCTGCTGGGACGATCCGCACTGCCGGTCGATGGTCACGCCGGGCACGCTCTCCGGCAGCCCGGCCGACAGCCACGCGGTGCGCGCGATGTCGAGGGACTGCGGGCCGACCTGCATGACACAGCCCATGATCACGTCTTCGACCGCGGAGGGGTCGACCCCGGTGCGGTTGACGAGCTCCTTGAGCACGTGGGCCCCGAGGTCGGCGGGGTGGACGTCCTTGAGGGCGCCCTTCTTGGTACCGACGGGGGTACGGACCGCGCCGACGATGTACGCCTCGGCCACTACGCCTCCAAAAATTGGGGTTCCGTCCCGAAACCGAGTGTGATTCGGTTAGTCAGTATGAGATTACATCGCTCACGGCGCAACGCTATGTGAGCTGGGTCTCGAGGGAGCCTACGCTCCCCGCTCCGCGGGCCGCGTTTCGGGACCCAGGACCTCGCCGTCCGCCTCGTCGCCGAGGGACTCCTCCGCCAGCCGCGAGAGGACGTCCGCGAGTTCAGGATGCTCCTCGGGGGCCCAGCCGTCCAGATGCCGGGCGAGCCCCTCGCGCCGGACGGCGAACAGGCGCTCGGCGGCGTCCCGCCCCGACGGTGTGACGGTAAGAGTGCCCTCCCGCCGCAGGACGTAACCGGCGTCGACGAGCCGGTCGACGTACGGGCGGCCCTGCTCGGCCCGGACGCCCGCGCGCTCGGCGAGCTCCCGGCCGGTGACCGTCCCGTCCCTGGCGATCCGGCACAGCGCCCACACGCTGCCCGCGGGCAGGGAGACGCCCGAGTGCGCGGCGAGGCGGTCGTACATCTCGAAGGCCCTGGCGTCCTTGCGCATCAGCTCGCTCAGGGCCCGCTCCATCTCGTGCCTGGACGAGCGGACGGTCGGCGCCGCGCCGAAGCCCTCCCCGTAGTCGGGCGTCCGCGAGGTCGCCCGCAGCGGGACCTCGCGCAGGAACCAGGTCAGCACGAACGCGACCGCCGCCACCGGCACCGCCCAGAAGAACACCGAGTCGATCGACTCCGCGTAGGCGTGCAGGACGGCGTTCTTGACCGCGACCGGGTACCGGTCCAGCAGCCCCGGGTTCCCCTGGACGGCCGCCGGGTCGAACCCCGGCGGCAGGACCCGCGCCAGATCCGCCACACGCCCGGCGAGCTGGTTGCTGAAGACCGAGCCGGACACCGCGACGCCGAACGACCCGCCGATCTGCCGGAAGAAGGTGACGCCGGACGTCGCCGAGCCCAGGTCCTCATACGCCACCGCGTTCTGGACGGCGATGACCAGCACCTGCATGACCAGGCCGAGACCGAAGCCGAGCAGCGCGAACCGCAGGCTCATGCTCAGGGTGGTGGAGCTCTCGTCCAGCGCCGAGCACAGGTACAGCGCGAGCGCGATGATCGGCGTGCCGACCATCGGATAGATCTTGTAGCGGCCGAACCGGGTGATCAGCTGGCCGGAGCCGATCGAGCTGAGCAGCATGCCGAGCATCATCGGCAGCAGGTAGACGCCCGACAGCGTGGGCGAGACGCCGTGCACCACCTGGAGGAAGATCGGCAGGAAGGTCAGCGCGCCGAACATCGCGAAGCCGACCGCGAAGCTGATCGCGGCGCCGAGCGCGAAGACCGGATGGCGCAGCAGCGCCGGCGGCATGACCGGCTCGGCGGCGCGCCGCTCCACCAGCAGCCACAGCGCGATCAGCACCACCGAGCCGGCGGCGAGGCCGATGACCGGCGCGGACAGCCAGGGGTAGCGCGTCCCGCCCCAGGTCGTCATCAGCACGAGCCCGACGGCCCAGCCGACGATCAGCAGCGTGCCGAGGTAGTCGATGCGGTGGCGCTCCCGCTCGCCCGCCGCGTGCAGGACGGCGGCGATCACCGCAAGCGCCACCACGCCGATGGGCAGGTTGATGTAGAACACCCAGCGCCACGTCAGGTTGTCGACGAACCAGCCGCCGAGCAGCGGGCCGCACACGCTGGCCACGCCGAAGACCGCGCCGAACAGCCCCTGGTAGCGGCCGCGCTCGCGGGGCGGCACCACGTCCCCCACGATGGCGACGGCGAGCACCATCAGCCCGCCGCCGCCGAGGCCCTGCAGGGCGCGGAACACGATCAGGCCCGTCATGTTCTGCGACAGCCCGCACAGCGCGGAGCCGATCAGGAAGATGACGATCGACGCCTGGAACAGCCGCTTGCGGCCGTACTGGTCGCCGAGCTTGCCCCACAGCGGCGTCGACGCCGTGGCGGAGAGCAGGTACGCCGTGACGACCCACGACAGGTGGTTGAGCCCGCCGAGCTCGCTGACGATCGTCGGCAGCGCGGTGGACACGATCGTCTGGTCCAGCGCCGCCAGCAGCATGGCGAGCATGAGGGCGCCGAGGACGACGTAGAGCTCCCTGCCCTTCGGCATGGCCCGCTCGTCCCGCGCCGCCGTCGCCGTCATGCCCGTCTTCCCCCTGCCGCCGTCCCCGCCGCCGTCCCCTGCCGCCGTCCCTGTGCCGGATGCGTGCGGGGATGCCTACCCACGAGCCGGACGGGATCACGCGGCCCGTGCGGGCGGCCGGGGAGGCGCGGTCAGCGCGCCAGGTCGCGGCCGACCTTCGCGGCGCCGATCGCGGCCGCGCCGCCGGCCACGCCCGCCGTTCCCGCGGTCACCCACAGCGGCAGGCCCTTGCGGGTCTTCAGCCCGCTCACCAGGTCGATCGAGTCGACGGCGAGGCCGATCCGGGCCCACAGCCGGCGCCCCGAGTCGTCGCCGCTGAGCAGGTAGCCCGCGCCGAGCGCGATCTCCCGGGCGGCGAACATCCGCACCATGAGGTCGCGGCCGGGGTCGGCGCCGCCACCGAGCCCCATCAGCTTCACGGTCAGCCTCGGCACCGCGAGCGCCGCGAGCCCGAGCGCGACACGGCCGCGCGCCAGGTTGGTCGCCATCTCGTCGACCCTGTCCCGGCCGTCTGTTTCCTTAGCATCTGCCACAAAGGTGAGAGTATCGGCCGACCGTCACCCCCCGACCGGCGGGTAACCCCCTCCTTACCCGTCTATGGTGCAAAGAGGCGGCAGTCCCCCGGAACGAAGGCGGCCATGGACGAAGGCATCCTCGCTCTCATCGTCGTGTCACTCCTGGCCGCGTTCTGCGTGCGCTGGGCCGCGATGCGGCTCCGGCTTCCCATGCCGGGCCGAATGGCGGTCATCATCGTCTTCGTCATCGTCGTCCTGACGCTGTACGGGGAGCACCTGCGGAACTGAGCGGCGCGGGCCGGACGGCGGACGGATTTTTCGCGGCCGTTCCGAACCTCCCGGCCCGACCGGGAGTCATAACTGGCGAAACCGGCTTCACGCCCGTTCGACGTCCCGCCGACGCCGACGCGCCCACCTCTGGCGGGTGGGCTCCCCCGGCCCGCGCCTGCGCGGCGGACGCGAACGGAACCCCGTACGGCGAAGCCGGCCGAGCCGAGGGAGAGCACCCGTGCCGCATCCGGCGACCGCCGTCCAGGAGACCGGGGGCACGATCGCCCCGCATCTGAGGCGCCTGCTGGAGTTCGTCGAACCCTGTCCCGATGACGTGTGCCTGGACGTCGCGCGCGGACGCGGCCCCATGCCCGCCGCGCTCGGGCCGCAGGTCCGCCACATGACCGCGGTGGACGCGACGCCCGTGACGGCGGTGTCCACGTCGGCCAGGTCGGCCCGGATGGAGACGGTGGAGTTCGGGACGGGCCCGGTCCGCATCACCGGCGGGACCCGCGACCCGGACGGCGCCCGCGACGGCCAGGACGGCGGCGACGGCGCCCGCCGCCCCCCGGCCGCCGTGACGCGCGAGGATCCGCGGCCGCGCCCGGCGAGTCCGGCCCGGCGCGATCCCGTCAAGGCGGACGCCACCGCCCTGCCGTACAGGGACAACACGTTCTCCCTGGTCACGGCCCGCTTCTCGCTCTACACCCTGGGCGATCCCGATGACGTGCTGCGCGAGCTGCTGCGGGTGTGCCGGCCGAGCGGGCGGGTGGTCATCGCCGACCTCGTCCGCGGCAACCTCTCCGGACCCGAGCGCGACCGGATCGAGCGGCTCCGCGACCCCGACCACCCCGGCACCCCCTCCATCGCCCGGCTCACCGAGATGATCACCTCGGCGGGCGGGAGCATCCGGCGGCTGGACGTGTTCACCGTGGAGCGTCCCGTGGAGCCGTGGCTCGCCGGGGCCCGCGACGACGCCGCGGCCGACCGCATCCGCGAGGCCATGCTCGACGAGGTGGACGGCGGTCCCCGCACCGGCGCCAAGCCGCGCGTCATCGGCGGCGAGCTCTGGTTCACCCAGTCCTGGGCCCACGTCGCCGCGGAACCCATCTAGCAACGCGAAGGCCCGCGCCGGGGAGCACGGCGCGGGCCCGTTGCCGGCGTTAAGCCGTCACTTCTTGCGGACGGCCATCGTCGGGTACATCTCCGAGTACCCCTTGCCGCCGAAGTACGAGATCAGCTCCGCGTGGTTCTTGCCGGACGCGGACGGGAGGCCGCCGCGCAGGTCGGCGATCGGCGCGGCGAACCCGCACCCGGTGGTCTTCGGCACGGCGAACGTGTCGTCGGTGGCCCTGATCCTGACCCAGAACGTGCCGTCCGGCCCCGAGGCCCCCGTGATGTCCGGCAGGTCCAGGTCGAGAGAGATCGGCGCCGCGTTCGACCCGACGTAGCACGTGTCGCCGAGCAGCTGGTTGATGAGCTTCAGCTTCAGGTCCAGCCGGGTCTTGCGGTTGGGGATGTCGATGTCGATCTTGCCGGCGTACTGGGGCTTCACCTTCAGCGCGAGCAGCGGGATGCTCTCGCTCCCGGGGACGCCGAGGGCGCCGCCGGCCACGCTCATCGCCGTGCTCCGCATCTTCACGAACTTGGAGATCTCGGCGCCGGTCTTCGGGTCGTAGCCGGCCAGCAGCGTGATCCGCATCGGCGCGGTGATCTGCTGGTCGATGTTGCCGATCTTCATGCTGCCGCCGTTGGTCACCAGCACGTTGCAGTACCAGTTCGCGGGATCCGCGCCGACCGGCAGGACGTCGGGGCAGTCCGACAGGTCCAGCGTCGCGGGCGGGGCGTCAGCGGTCGTCTGGGCGCTCGGAGCCGGGGTCGGCTCCGCGGACGCCGCGGGGGCGGTGGCCAGGGCGGTGCCGGCGAGGCCCGCCGACAGGGACAGTGCGGCCAGCCGCTTGATGATTGACGACACGGGGGTCCTCTCGCAGGAGTGAAACGCGGCGGGGGGCCTCCCGAGTCGGCCTGACCGGAGTAGGCTACTCGCGAGTATGGAGCGATCCAACGGCATGCGAGACGCGGTGTCAATAGGGCTCGCGCCGCCGGCGAACGCCAGGTGAGAGGTGCCGCTCGCGAAGGCTGCGGAGGGTCAGGGGACCAACACGGCCGCGCCGGTGAAGCGGTCGCCGGCGAGGTCGGCCAGGGCGCGGTCCGCGTCGTCCAGGCCGTAGGCGTGCGTCGTGACGGCGACGCCGAGGCGCGCGGCCAGCGTCAGGAACTCCTCGCCGTCCGCCCGCGTGTTCGCCGTCACCGAGCGGACCTGGCGCTCCTGGAACAGGTGCCGCTGGTAGTCCAGGGGCGGGACGTCGCTCAGGTGGATGCCCGCGACGGCGCAGGTTCCGCCGCGGTCGAGCCGTTCGAGCGCGGCGTTCACGAGCTCGCCCGCCGGCGCGAAGATGACCGCCGAGTCGAGCGGGGCGGGGGCGGGGTCGAAGGAGTCGCCCGCCCAGGACGCGCCGAGCTCGCGGGCCAGCTCGCGGGCGGCCGGGCTGCGGGTGAACACGTGCACGTCGGCGCCCTCGGCGAGCGCGATCTGCGCGGCCAGGTGCGCCGAGCCGCCGAACCCCCAGATGCCGAGCCGGCCGCCCGGCGGCAGGGACGCGCGGCGCAGCGCCCGGTACCCGATGATCCCGGCGCACAGCAGCGGGGCGGCGCGCACGTCGTCCAGCTCGGCGGGCAGCGCGTAGGTGTAGGCGTCGACGGCGAGCGCGTACTCGGCGTAGCCGCCGTGCGCGTCCCAGCCGGTGTAGACCGAGGACGGGCACAGGTTCTCGGCGCCCCGGCGGCAGAACCGGCACGCGCCGCACGTCCCGCGCAGCCACGCGACGCCGACGCGGTCACCGGGCCCGTGCAGGCAGCCGGGGCCGGCGGACACGACCTCCCCGACGATCTCGTGGCCCGGCGTCACGCCCGGCAGGTGGACGGGCAGGTCGCCCTCGGCGACGTGCAGGTCGGTCCGGCAGACGCCGCACGCGAGCACGCGGACCAGCAGCTCGCCCGGGCCGGGCGAGGGCACCTCGCGGTCGGCGCGCCGGAGCGGCCCCGTCGCCATCGGGGACGGCTTCTCGACCACCCAGGCGCGCACCGGCTCATCCCGGGTTCAGCGGCAGCTCGAACCAGACGGCCTTGCCGTCGGCGGTCGGACGAGCGCCCCAGCGGGTGGCGAGCTGGTCGACGAGGTACAGGCCGCGGCCGCCCTCGTCGGTCTCGCCGGCGCTGCGGATGCGCGGCAGCCGCATGTCGGAGTCGAACACCTCGACCCAGATCGCGCCCGCGCCGCGCCGCAGCCGGAGCCGGAACTCCTTGGTGGGCGGCTCGCGGCGGCCGAGGTCGGCGCCGATATTCCAGTCGTCCTCGTCGAACGCGCCGCCCTCGAACGGGTCGCCGTCCAGGGCGCCGAAGTCGGTGTTGAACTGCACGGGCGGCGGCGCGCCCAGCGGCTCGCCGCCGCGGCCCGGCGGCCCGGCCGGGACCGGGACGACCATCTCGCGGCGCGGCGTCGGCGTCGAGGTGGCGTGCAGGACGACGTTCGTGACGACCTCCGACACCAGCAGGCACGCGAGCTCGGCCTGCTCGTCGAGCATCCCCCAGGCCGCGAACGCGTCGGCGGCCATCCGGCGCGCCTCCGAGACCATGATCGGCTCGGCGGTGAAGGTGCGCTCCTCGACGGCCAGCTCCTCGGCGGCGGTGCGGATCACCACGATCGCGACGTCGTCGTCGATGTCGCCGGGCACCGCGTCGTAGGCGGCGTTGGCGATCGCCTCGACCCCGCCGTGCGCCACCTCGGCGACGGCGGCGCGGACCATCTCCCGCGCCTCCTCGCGCGTGTAGTGGTCGCCGTCGTCCTTGGAGCGCCGGTCGATCAGGCCGTCGGTGTAGAGGACGAGCGTGGAGCCCGGCTTCAGCTCGGCCGACTCCTCGTTGAAGAGGAGCTCGCCGCCCATGCCCGGGGCGCGCAGGCCGAGCATGCCGCCCTCGCTCTCGAAGTCCAGCTCGCTGACCTCGCCGTCGACGACCAGCAGGGGCGGGTCGTGCCCGGCGTTGGCGAACTCCAGGACCCGCGACCACGCGTCGTAGACGAAGTAGGTGCAGGACACCAGCGGCGGCCGGACGAGGTCGTCGCTGTTCCAGCCGGACCGCATCCGCTCGGGCCGCGTCATCGTGCGGACCCACTCGTCGAGCTTGCGCAGGATGTCGGCGGGCGGCTTGTCGTCCTGGGCGAAGGCGCGCAGCGCGGCGCGGAGCTGGCCCATGACGGCGGCGGCGCGCGCCCCGCGGCCCTCGACGTCGCCGATGACGAGGCCGACGCGCCCCGCCGACAGCGGGATGACGTCGTACCAGTCGCCGCCGACCTGCGTCTGGATGCCGTGCCCGTGCGACTCCAGCGGGCGGGCCGGCTCGTACCGCCAGGCGATCTGCAGGCCGTCCAGCCGGGGCGGCCGGTCGCCCGGCAGGAGGTGCTTCTGGAAGGCGAGCGCGGTCTCGCGCTCCTCCTCGAACAGCAGCGCGTTGTCGACGGCGAGCGCGACCCGGCTGGCGATCGCGCCGAGCAGGTCGCGGTCGAAGCCGTCGTAGTGGGGGTCGGGCCGCTTGGACAGGTTCGACAGCGCCAGGCTCATCACGCCGAGCAGCTCGCCGCGCACCAGCAGCGGCGCGGAGATCACCGAGGTGATGCCCATCTCGTGGCCGAGCCGCTGGGACGACTCGTTCGGCGCGGTGAACCGGTGCTGGATCATGTCCTCGACGAGGACGGCGTCGCGGCGGTCCATCGCCTTGGCGCTGAAGTGGCCGGGCGGGTAGGAGACGGGCTCGCCGACCTCCGCCCACGTGCCGGGCGGCGGCTCCCAGTCGCCCGCGTGCCGCGACACCCGCCGGTAGAGGCGGTCGCCGCTGTAGAGGTCGATGAAGCAGTGGTCGGCGAACTGCGGGACCAGCGTGTCGGCGACCCGGCGCAGGGTGCTCTCCAGCTCCAGGGACCCGGCGAGCCGCTCGCCGATGCGCTCCATCAGGCCGTAGCGGTCCTGCTCGCGCTGGTTGGAGCGCAGCGCCTCGCGCGCGAAGATCACCACTCCGTCGACGGCGCCGGACGGGTGCCGCAGCGGGACGGCGTGCGCGCGCGTGTAGACCGTGGTGCCGTCGGCGCGCAGGTTGCAGAAGGTGCCCTCCCACACGCCGCCCTTGAGGACGTGCCTGGCGAGCTCGGTCGCCTGCTCGTGGTCCTCCTCGGCGATGCCGAGCGACAGGATGGAGTGGCCGATGAACGCGTCTCCGCCGAAGCCGAACAGCTGCCGGGCGAAGGAGTTGCCGTAGATGATGTTGCTGAAGCGGTCGCAGACGATGACCGCCATCTCCATCTGCGCGAGGACGGTCTCGGGCGGCAGGTGCGCCTCGTCAGGCGCTTCCCCCCAGTGGCTCATCTCCCCATCCCGATACCCGTCCCGATCCTCGCCCCGTTGATCACCGCACGTCGCGGCGCGGGCGTCCTACGTGGTCGCCTCGTCGTATTGAACGACGAACCCGCCGTCGGGATACGCCCGGAAGACGCGATGTTATGGAGATCTTCGGTATAGACCGTCGAGGCGGGGGTGCACACGCGGACCGTGTCAGCGCCTGCTGACGAAGACGTGCTCGGCGATGCCGCGCGGCAGTTCCGTCGCGGGACTGTCGTCCTCGTCGTCACCGATCACCCGCACCCCGTCGTCGGTCGCCCGGAGAATCACTTCTCGTCCCGGTTGTATCCCTATCTGCTTGAGTCTAAGCATCAGGTCGCTGTCGCTCTGCACCTGCTCGCTGATCCGCCGGATCACCGCGTCCGCGCCCTGCGGGCTCGCCACCGCGGTCATCACCGCCAGCGGCGCCTCGTCGGCGTCGTCGCCGTGCCCGCCCAGCTCGTCGAGGCCGGGGATCGGGTTGCCGTGCGGGCAGGTGGTCGGGTTGTCCAGCAGCGCGACCAGGCGGCGCTCGACGTCCTCCGACATCACGTGCTCCCACCGGCACGCCTCGATGTGGACGTCCTCCCAGGGCAGTCCGATGACGTTGACCAGGAGGCATTCGGCGAGGCGGTGCTTGCGCATCACGCGCGTGGCCAGACCGCGGCCGCTCTCGGTCAGTTCGAGGTGCCGATCGCCCTCGACCCGCAGCAGCCCGTCGCGCTCCATCCGCGCGACCGTCTGGCTCACCGTCGGGCCGCTCTGGGAGAGCCGCTCGGCGATGCGCGCGCGGAGGGGGATGATCCCCTCCTCTTCGAGCTCGAAGACCGTCCGGAGGTACATCTCCGTGGTGTCGATCAGGCCGTGTGAGGTCACAGCTCCCTCCAGTCTTATGGGCAAGAGTCTACTTGCTCGGACCCCACGTCGCCGGGTCCCGCGAATATCCCCGTCAAGCCGGGTACGGGGCAACGCAAGATGAACGCGAAACCTTCCCAAGACGCGGAACCCTTCCTGCCCGGGACCCCGGAGGGGCGGGCCGACCTGGACGCCCTGCGCCGGGCGGCCGAGGGGTGCCGCGGATGCGACCTCTACCGGAACGCCACGCAGACCGTCTTCGGCGAGGGCTCCCCCGGCGGGCGGATGGTGCTCATCGGCGAGCAGCCCGGCGACCAGGAGGACCGCAGGGGCCACCCGTTCGTCGGCCCCGCGGGGCGCGTCCTCGACCAGGCGCTGGAGGAGGCCGGGATCGAGCGCGGCGACGTCTACGTCACCAACGCCGTCAAGCACTTCAAGTACAAGAAGCCGGAGGGCGGCGGCAAGCGGCGCATCCACGAGACGCCGAACGCGGGCGAGATGCGGGCGTGCCGCCCCTGGCTCCTCGCGGAACTGCGGCTCCTGGACCCGGAGGTCGTCGTGGCCCTGGGGGCGACGGCGGGCAAGGCGCTGCTCGGCTCCTCGTTCCGGGTGACCAGGCAGCGCGGGCGGCTGCTCCCGCTGCCCGACCTGGAGACGCTCGGCACCCCGGCCGCCGGGCGGGAGATCGGGGACGAGCCGCCCGGCGCGGCCGAACCGCGGCTCCTCGCGACGATCCACCCGTCGGCCGTCCTGCGCGCCGAGGACCGCGAGGCCGTCTACCAGGGCCTCCTGGAGGACCTGAAGATCGCCGCCTCCGCGCTCGGCTGACACCCGCCCGGCGCCTCAGTGTTCCGGCGGCCTCAGTGGTCGGCCGGCACCGCCTCGGCCGTGACGGTCTCGGCGGTGCGGGTGTCGTAGCGGAGCAGGGCGGGGACGGCGAACCCCACCGCGATGACCAGCGCGGCGCAGGCCAGGCCCCCGCCGACCCACGAGGCGGTCGCGCCTACGGCGCTCGCGGTCGCCCCCGCCCGGACGTCTCCGAGCCGGGGCCCGCCCGCGACGACGACGGTGAAGACGCCTTGGAGCCGTCCCCGCATCCGGTCGGGCGCGTAGGTCTGGAGCATGGACTGGCGGAAGACCGACGACACCAGGTCGGCCGCGCCGCCGACGGCGAGCAGCGCCACCGCGAGCCAGAGATGGCCGGCCAGCCCGGACGCCGCGACGGCGAGCCCCCAGACGGCGATGGACGCGACGAGCGCGATCCCCTGCCGGTGCACCCGCCCGATCCAGCCGGACGACAGCCCGCCGAGGAACGCGCCGACCGCGATCGCGGCGAACAGGTAGCCGACCGCGCCCTCGCCGCCGAACCGCGTCTCGGCCACCTCGGGGAACAGGGCGCGGGGCATGGCCACCGCCATGGCGATGACGTCCACGACGAACGACATCAGGAGCACCGGCTGCGTGGCCAGGTAGCGCAGGCCGTCGAAGACCGACCGCAGGCCGGGCGTGCCGGTCATCTCGCCGAGCGGCGGGATCGGCGGGAGCCGCAGCGCCGCGTACAGCACCACGGTGAACAGCACGGCGTCGAGCGCGTAGGCCGCCGCGTAGTGCCAGTGGGCGAGCAGGACGCCGGCGAACAGCGGCCCGGCCAGCATCCCGAACTGGCTCGCGGTGAAGTTGAGGGTGTTGGCCGCCGGGACGAGCGGCCGGTCGACCAGCCGGGGGATGATCGCGCTGCGGGTCGGCGAGGACACCGCGAAGCCGACCGCCTGGACCGCCACCACGGCCATGATCAGCGCGAGGCTGCCCACGCCCAGCAGCGCCTGGACGAGCAGCAGCAGCGTCGCCGCCCACATGACGCAGGACGAGGCGAGCAGCAGCCTGCGCCGGTCCATGTGGTCGGCCACCGCGCCGCCCCACAGCCCGAACACGATCAGCGGGACGAGGTTGACGACGCCGAGGGCGCCCACCCAGGCCGACGACCGGGTCATGTCGTAGACCTGGACGGGGACCGCGACGGCGGTGACCTGGAACCCGACGAACGAAACGCCCTGCCCCAGCCACAGCCGCCGGTAGGCGGGGTGGCCCAGCGGGCGGGTGTCGATCGCGAGCCTCCGCAGCCGCCTGCGGCGGGCCGTCCCAGGCGGTTCCGGTGTCACGGAGACAGTCTCTCCGCCACCCATCCCCTCTCGTCCCCCGGGGTCGTCCGGCGGTACCGGATCCGGTCGTGGAGCCGGTCGCGGCGGCCCTGCCAGAACTCGATCGACTCGGGGACGACGCGGTAGCCGCCCCAGAAGTCCGGCAGCGGGACGGCGTCGGCCGCGTCCGCCTCCGCCGCGCCGGAGGGCCGCCCGGAGGCCGGATCCGGCCAGCGCGAGGCTGCCTCGGCGTAGCGGCGCTCCAGCACCTCGCGGTCGGGGATGACGCCGGACTGGTTCTCGCTCGCCCAGGCGCCGATCCGCGAACCGTACGGGCGGGTGCGGAAGTAGGCGGCCGACTCCTCGCGCGCGAGCTCGAGCACCGGTCCCGCGACCCGCACCTGCCGGTACATCGGATGCCACGGGAACACCAGCGCCGCGCGGGGGTTCTCCGCGAGGTCGCGCCCCTTGTGGGAGGTCAGGTTCGTGAAGAACCGGAAGCCCTGCGGCCCGTAGCCCTTGAGCAGGACGGTCCGGGCGCTCGGGACGCCGTCGCCGGACGCGGTGGCGAGGATCATCGCGTTCGGTTCGGCCAGCCCCGAGGCGTGCACCTCGGCGAACCAGGCGGCGAAGAGGGCGAGCGGGTCGGCGGGGAGCGCCGACTCGGACAATTCGCCCCCCTCGTAGGATCTGCGGAGCCGTGCGGGATCGGGCGTTGGGGAATCCACAGCGTCCGAGCCTCTCACCTGGGCCTTGTGCAACTCACATGACCCCTGGGTACTGGTCAGTAAGGCGGACAGGGTTCAATGGCACGGCACCGCCTTATCACTCTTGGGGACGAAAGGCAGGACGACATGTCCGACTTCAAACCCGGTCTCGAGGGGGTCGTGGCCTTCGAGACCGAGATCGCCGAACCGGACAAGGAGGGCGGCGCCCTCCGCTACCGGGGCGTCGACATCGAGGAGCTCGTCGGCCGCGTCTCCTTCGGTGACGCCTGGGGGCTCCTGGTGGACGACAGCCTCGACCCGGGCCTGGCTCCCGCCGACCCGCACCTGCTCCCGGTCACCTCCGGCGACGTGCGGGTGGACGTGCAGAGCTCCCTCCCCACCCTCGCCACCGCGTACGGGATGAAGCCGCTGCTCGACATCTCCGACGAGGAGGCCCGCGCCGACCTCGCCCGGGTGTCGGTGACGGCGCTGTCGTTCGTGGCGCAGTCCGCACGCGGCGTCGGAAAGCCGATGGTCCCGCAGAGCCGGATCGACGAGTCCGGCACCATCACCGAGCGGTTCATGGTCCGCTGGCGCGGTGAGCCCGACCCCAAGCACGTCCGGGCCATCGACGCGTACTGGGTCTCCGCCGCCGAGCACGGCATGAACGCCTCCACCTTCACCGCCCGCGTCATCGCCTCCACCGGCGCGGACGTCGCGGCCAGCATGTCCGGCGCGATCGGCGCGATGTCCGGCCCGCTGCACGGCGGCGCCCCCGCCCGCGTCCTGCCGATGATCGAGAAGGTCGAGCAGCTCGGCGACGCCCGCAAGGTCGTCACCGACATCCTCGACTCCGGCGAGCGGCTGATGGGCTTCGGGCACCGCGTCTACCGCGCCGAGGACCCGCGCGCCCGCGTGCTGCGCCGCACCGCCAAGGAGCTGGACGCGCCCCGCTTCGAGGCCGCCAAGGCCCTGGAGGACGCGGCGCTGGCCGAGCTGCGCGAGCGCCGCCCGGACCGCCCGATCGAGACGAACGTGGAGTTCTGGGCCGCGGTCATCCTCGACTTCGCCGAGGTCCCGACCGCGATGATGCCCGCGATGTTCACCTGCGGCCGCACCGCGGGATGGGCGGCGCACATCCTGGAGCAGAAGCGCACCGGCCGCCTCGTCCGGCCGAGCGCCCGGTACACCGGCCCCGGCAGCCGCTCCCTCAGCGAGGTCGCCGGCGCAGCGGAGGTCCTCAAGCGCCAGGCCGGCTGACCGGCCCGTCCCCCCGCACCGACGCGCCTGAGGCCCCCGGGAGAACCGGGGGCCTTTGCCGTGTCCGGGGGCCGCGCCGTGGCCGAGGGCGCGCCGTCCCGGCCCTACCGCGCGGCGCCCCCGCCCCGCTTCTCCCCGGGCGGGCAGTCGGCCCGGCCCTGCACCCCGGCGATGAGGCGGCCGCACACCTGCTTGACCTCCGTCGTCCCGTCCTGCTCGATCGTCGCGAGGATCACCGGCCGGTCGAGCACCTGGTGGCCGGTGCCGCGGGGGCCGAAGCGCAGCACGCCGCTCGCGCCGTTGCGCAGGACGTCGTGGTCGGGGTCGTTGAGCGCGGCGAACACCGAGCCCGCCGACGGGAGCGCCTTCTCCTGCCAGTAGACCTTGCTCGCCACGGTCGCGACGAGGGTCGCCGCGTCGTAGCTGACGGCGGCGCGGGTGATGGACGGCCGCCGCCCCGTCGGGTCGTCCTCGTCGTCGGTCATCTCCCGGACGGCGGGGTCGTAGTCGGAGTAGAACGTCTGCGGCGACTGGTCGCCGATCCAGCGCCACGTCCACGCCTCCCGCGCGGCCAGCGGCGTGAAGTACAGGTCGAAGGTGTTCTTGCGGCCGAGCTCCTCGGCGTTGTCGCTGACGTACTTGGCGATCTCGTCGTCGGCGAGGACCAGCGGGCGCCGGGGGCACGACAGCTCCAGGACGTTGATGAACGAGCGGAACTCGTCCGACCGGCCCGCGTAGTAGAACAGGTCGGGCTGGTCCTGGCACGCCTCCCTGACCGACTTGTTCAGCTCGCCGGGGTTCCGGTACGGGCGCATGAGCGCCCTGCCGGGCCGGAACGACTTCTGGAAGTCGGCCGCCAGGTTCGCGCTGTAGAGGTCGTCGCGGTCCCCGTCGTAGATGACCACCGCGTCGTCCGCCTTCGTGTCGCCGACGTCTCCGTGCCGCGCCCAGTAGGCGGCGTGCTGGGCGGTCCGCGCGTTCGGCGACGCGAGCCTGAAGTAGTACGGCGAGTAGCCCGCGTCGCCGTCCAGCAGCGCCGTCCCGTCGTAGCTGTTGGCGGTGCCGACGAGGGGCAGCGCCGACTTGGCCAGCAGCCTGATCGCCTGCTGGGTCTGCCGGCGGCTCTGCTCGAACCCGATCACGGCGACGATCGAGCGGTCCTTCAGCGCGCGCCGGCGGATCTGCTGGGCGACGTCCTCGGCGTAGCGGAACTTCGCGCCCGCGTTGGCGACCAGCACCCGCAGCCGCAGGTCGTCGCCCTCGGCGGCGTCGTTGAACCGCTTCTGCGCGATCGCCAGCCCGATCAGCTCGCCCTGCACCCCGGCGAGCAGGTCGATCCGCTTGTTCTTGATGGACGGGTCGGCCGTCACCGGGCCGAGGTAGACCACGGTCGCGTACGGCTTGCCGGACTCCATGACGTGGTCGTTCAGCGCCTGGATCCGGTCGAGGACCTTGTTGAGCCGGTTGTCGTTGTTCTTGCCGCCGGAGTCCTCGCCGAAGCGGAACGAGCCGTCGGTGATGCCGACGCACTCGCCGTTCGCCATCCGCCTGATGCCGAACGGCGAGCAGTACCGCACCGCCTGCACGGAGATCACCGAGACGGACGCGGCGGCGACCGCGACCATCGCGATCCACGGCAGCGCCGGATGGGCGAGCCGGGGGCGGCGCCGCACCGGCCGGACGGGCGGCAGGTCGCCGCCCGGGTCGCGGGTGATGTCCACGCGCAGCTCGCGGCGCGAGCCGAGGGCGCCGACGCGCCGCTGCTCGCGCGTGTAGCGGTCCCACAGGCCGCGCGCGGCGATGACGCTCTGCGGCTCGTCCGACGCCACGTCCACCCGGACGGCCCGCGCGATCCGGTCGAGCAGCAGGGGCCCGGACGCCGCGGCCGGGTCGTCGCTCGCGGGCGCGGTCGGGTCGATGCCGGCGACGACGACGAGCGGGTCGAACCCGGGCAGCCGGTCGCTCGCCTGGCTGTCGGCGCGGACCCGTTCGACCAGCTCCACGAACTCCACCCCGGGATGCCCGGCGGACAGCCGCTCGAAGATCAGCACCGGGTAGCGGATCCGGGCCCACGCCGCCCGCCGGTAGTCGCGCCGGTAGTTGCGGCGCAGGTCCTCCAGGAACGCGGCGACGAGCAGCAGGTCGAGCTGCTCGCCGTGGTCGTCCGGCTCGACCGGGCGGGGGTCGAACACGCCGAGCGCGAAGCCGAGGAAGCCGGTGGAGTCGCGGTCGACGTAGGGCTGGCGCAGGAACCAGCCGAACCGGCGCACCCCGTACCAGCCGCGCGTCCGGGCGACGATCTGCACGGTCACGAACGCCAGCCCGATGACGGCCGCGAGCACGGCGGAGGCGAGGTCGAGCGCCGCCGCCGTCCCGGCGCTGATCAGCGCGACGGCCGCGATGCCGATGGGAGCGATCTGCTCCAGGAAGGATAAGAAGATCGCGGGCCTGCCGCGCACCTCCTCGAGGTCGCGCAGGACGTCCCGGCCGCGCCGGCGGATCACCCGGTTCAGCTCGCGGCGGCGCGCGTTCTCGTTGTCGCCGACCGGCGGGTGCGTCAGCCGCCGGACGAGCAGGTGGTTCTCGCGCTCGGCCGACGAGGCGCCGCGCGGCGGCGGGCGGTCGCCGGCCAGCCGGATCTCCCGCAGGTCGCGCAGCCACAGCGCCATCTCCAGCAGCGGGAACCGCAGCGCCGGCTCGCCGCGGGCGCGGCTGCTCGGCTGCGACAGCTCGCGCTTGGCCTCCCGCAGGACGCCCGCGACGTCGGTGGCCGCCGTGTCGGCGGCGATGTGCGACACCGGGGCGCGCTCGTCCTCGCAGCGGGACTTGAGCATCTCCGCGACGTGGGAGGTGGCGCGCCCCGGCCCGAGCAGCAGGAGCAGCGGCCGCAGCCGCTCCCGCCACCGCCGCGGCGGCCGCTCCCGCAGCCGCTCGAACAGGTCGAGCACCCCGCGCAGCCGATCCTCGCTCAGGATCCGGTCGCCGTCGCCCGCCATGTCCCGCCTCGCTTCCGTGCTCGCCTCTGCCCCGGCCGCTCCCCCCGCGCCTCTAGCCCCCGTCTGGATTGGACGCGGACAAGGAGGTATTGGATCGAAACTTCCCGCTGATCATGTGCGGGTTCGCGAAACTCGGCCACTTTGTCATCATTGGCCGCATGAGAGAAGTCCCCTCCGCGGCGGACGAGCCGCTCGAAGGCGACATCGGCCCCGCGTCCGGTGCGGCGTCCGGGGCCGGCTCGGGCCCGGCCGCGCGGCCCGGGGCGCCGGAGGCCGGGCGGGAGAGAGCCGAGGCCGCCGAGGCGCTGCGGCGGTTCGACGCGGAGCGCGAGGAGCGCCGCCGGGGCACCGACGCCGTCGCGGGGCGGATCGCCGTCGTGCTCGCCGCCCTCCTCCTGGCGTTCCTGACCTACGACTCCGCGCGCACGGCCGTCGAGGCGCATTCCAGGGGCGACGACTGGCTCTACCCGCCGGGCGTCGTCGGCGGCGTCTGCGCCCTCGGCCTGATCGCCCTGCTCACCTGGGCGTGGCGGCGCCGCCGTCTCGGCATGTGAACCCGACCCGCGATCTTCGCCGCAGGTCAGATAGCCTCGGGTGAGTGACCGACAGCGCGAATCCCACCATCGACATTCCCGCCGATCTCAAGCCCGCCGACGGGCGCTTCGGGTGCGGTCCCTCCAAGGTCCGTCCCGAGCAGCTCGCCGCCCTGGCCGAGTCCGGCTCGACCTACATGGGCACCTCGCACCGGCAGAAGCCGGTGAAGTCCCTCGTCGGCCGCGTCCGCGAAGGGCTGGCCGATCTCTTCTCCCTGCCGGAGGGGTACGAGGTCCTGCTCAGCAACGGCGGCACCACGGCCTTCTGGGACGCGGCCGCGTTCGGCCTCGTGCGGCAGCGGTCGCAGCACCTGACGTTCGGCGAGTTCTCCAGCAAGTTCGCCAAGGTCACCACGGGAGCGCCCTGGCTGGGCGACCCCACCGTCATCTCCAGCCCGCCCGGCACGCACCCCGAGGCGTCCGCCGAGGAGGACGTCGACGTCTACGCGCTCACCCACAACGAGACCTCGACCGGCGTCGCGATGCCGATCAAGCGCCCGGCGGGCACCACCGCGCGGGAGGGCCTCGTCCTGGTGGACGCCACGTCCGGGGCGGGCGGCCTGCCCGTCGACGTGACCGAGACCGACGTCTACTACTTCGCGCCGCAGAAGTGCTTCGCGGCGGACGGCGGCCTCTGGGTGGCGCTCGCGTCCCCGGCGGCGCTGGAGCGGATCGACGAGATCGCCATGTCCGACCGGTACGTCCCGGAGTTCTTCAACCTGAAGACGGTCGTCGACAACTCCGCCAAGGACCAGACGTACAACACGCCCGCCGTGGCCACGCTCCTGCTGCTCGCCGAGCAGATCGAGTGGATGAACGGGCAGGGCGGCCTCCGGTGGACGACGTCCCGCACGGCCGAGTCGTCCCAGCGGCTCTACACGTGGGCCGAGAAGACGGCGTACACGACGCCGTTCGTGGTCGACCCGGCGCAGCGTTCGCAGGTCGTCGGCACGATCGACTTCAACGACGACGTGGACGCGGCGGCCGTGGCCAAGGCGCTGCGCGCCAACGGGATCGTCGACACCGAGCCCTACCGCAAGCTGGGCCGCAACCAGCTGCGCATCGGCATGTTCCCGGCGATCGACCCCGACGACGTCGAGGCGCTGACCGCCTGCGTCGACTACGTCGTCGAGCGCCTCTGAGCATCCCCGAGCCCTGACCGGAGCCCTCGGGGGGCCACGCCGCTCCCCCCGAGGGCCGGTTCAGGCGACGGTCAGCAGACCGCCGCCACCGCCCGCCCGCTCCACCACGCTGTGGATCAGGCCGTCGCGGTCGCCCTCGGTGCCGGCCGGGGTGAAGCCCGTCCAGACGCGCGGGTCCGTGCCGGCGTCCCGCGCCGCCGGCGTGAAGGCCGCCGACGCGAGGACCTCGGGCAGGTCGCGGCGCCCCGGGCGGCGCTCCATGCCGACCTTCAGGTAGGTCCCCTCGCGCAGCAGCACGACGGTGGCGAACCGGACCCGGGCGTGCCGCTCGGCCTCCCGGAACCAGCGCGGGTCGGACGCCCAGTAGATGTTCTGGTCGGTGTCCACGGCCATGGCCAGCGGGCTGAGCGCGCCGCGCGCCAGGTGCACCTCGGTGGGGCGGTCGCGCTCGACCCACGCCAGCGCGACCCGTCCGGCCAGGGCGCCGAGGACGCCGGTGATCTCGGCCGGGGTCCGGCGGCCCGCCAGGAGCCGGTAGATCGGCTCCCCGTCGGAGGTGCCCGCCCGGCGGGTGTGGCCGAGGGCCGCGGCCGCGCGGTCGAGCTCGGGCAGCAGGTCCGGCCGCCAGACCCCCGAGAAGCGGCCGCCTCCCCGCACCACCCGGCAGCCCCCGCCGCCGGCGGTCTGCCCGCCGAGCCCCGGAGCGCCGCCGAGCAGCGCCAGGCCGGCCGCGCCGGTCCCCCGCTCCTCGGCGAGCGCGCCCAGCATGACGACCACGTCCGACGCCGGCCCCGGGTCGGCCGCGAACGGCGAGCGCACCACCCCGAACAATCCGCACATGCAGGATGAGATGCAGATCATGGGTGGACGGTTCGAGGCGGCCGGGAGGACGAATAAGCTCAGGGGCGTGAACCGCGCGCCCCAATGGCTGCTGCCCACCGTTCTGACCGCGCTCATCCTGGCCGTGGTCGTCGGGGCGCTGCTGGGCTGAGCGGCGCGGATCAGGTGATCGTCGGGGCGCGGAACGGGGATGATCGATCCATGTCAGCACGCCGGGCCGCCGTCCGAGCGGGCGCCGCGATCGTCCTCGCCGCCGCCCCCGCCTGCCTGCTGACCCCCGCCGCCGCCTCCGCCGCCCCCGCCGGCGGCGCGGCTCGCGGCGACACGGTCGCCTTCACGATCAAGGATTCGCGGATCACCGAGTCCAGCGGGCTGGCCGCCAGCGCCGTGCACAAGGGCGTCGTGTACACCCACAACGACTCCGGCGGCGTCCCGAAGATCTACGCGCTCGGGCCGGGCGGGCAGGTCGTCGCCGTGCTCACGCTCGCCGGGGCCGGCGCCCGCGACTGGGAGGCGATGGCGGTCGGCAGGGACGGCCGCGGCCGTCCGGCGATCTTCGTGGCCGACATCGGCGACAACCTCGGCGGCGCCTGGCCGTACGTGACCGTCTACCGCATCCCCGAGCCGGCCCGGCTGCGCAGCCAGACCCTCCAGGCGGTCCGGTTCCGGATGAAGTACGAGGACGGGCCGCGCAACGCCGAGACCATGATGATCAACCCGCGCACGAACCGGCTCTACATCGCGAGCAAGCTGTTCGGCGGCAAGGTCTACGAGGCGCCGGCGCGGCTGCGGACCGGCGGGTCCAACGTGCTGCGCAAGGTCGGGGACGCCCCGCCGATCGCGACCGACGGCGCGTTCGCCCCCGACGGGCGGACCTGCGTCATCCGCACCTACTTCGGCGCCCGCCTGTACTCCGTCGGCGCCGACGGCCGCCCCGGCGAGACGATCAAGTCCCTCGACCTGCCCCGGCAGGTGCAGGGCGAGTCGGTGACCTACACCCCGGACGGCAGGTCGCTGCTGGTGGGGTCGGAGGGCACGAACCAGCCGGTCTACCGGGTTCCGCTGCCGGACGAGGCGCTCCCGGCCCCGTCCCCGGGCGCGAAGAACGCGGGAGCGGCGGAGAACGCCGGAAGCGGCCGGCGGGACGCGACCAACACCCGGATGGCGCTGTTCTTCGCGCTCGCCATCGCGGGGGCGGTCGGCTACGGCCTGCTTCGGCGGCGCCGGTGACCGGGGGTTTCCGTATGACCGGTGAGACTCATGTGGCGGAAGTGGAGCCCCGACCTGACCGGCGCGATGGATGTCGGTTCCGGAGGGCGACCGGATCGTGGAAGGGGGCGACGGGCCCGCGGGGACCCGTGTGAGGATGCGGACTGTGGAGCATGAGCTGGTGGGCCTCGCGGGATCCGGCGGCCGTTGGCGCCCCGTCGCCGCGGGTCCCTTCACCGTCCTCGCGGTGGCGCTCGCGCTGCTGCCGATCCGGCCGGTGTGGCTGTGGGCCGCGCTGATCGGCGCCGTCGCCGCGTTCCCGTGGCTGCTCGGCGCGGTGCCGGAGGCGCGCCGCCGCCGCCCGCGCCCGTACTGGCGGCTGTCGGCGGCCGGCCTGGAGCGGATCGGCCCCGGCGGGCTGACGATGACCTCCTACGAGCGGTCCCGGATCGACGGTCTGGCCATCACGACGGGCGACGGCGTGCTGACCGTCTTCCACCGGTTCGGGCGCACCGCCGTGGGCGGGATGACGGCGATGGGCCTGGAGCCGCTGTCGGTGTTCGTGACGGCCCGCAGGCTCGGCATCCCCATGCACGTCCTGGACGGCGAGGCCACCGACCTGCTCGACCCGGCGCTCGACGAGGCCCTGCGCATGTCCGGGCTGGAGGACGACGTCCCCGGCGGCGGCGCCCTGCCACGCGACCACGCGGCCGAGAAGCGCCTCCTGGACCAGGAGGCGGCCCTGCTGTCGGCGGCGCACGAGCCGCCCGCCGAGACGCCCGCCCGCGGCACGTCCCCGGCGACGCCCGACGAGCAGCGGCTGGCCACGCCCGAGCCCCTCCCGAGCCGCCGCCGGATCGTGCTCCTCGGCGCGCTCACCGTCCTGCTCGGCACCGTCATGGTCGTCCGCATCGCGCTCGACGGGACGAGCGAGTTCGGCGCCCGGCTCGCCGCGGGCTGCTGGACGCTCGCCGCGGTCGGCGGCGTCCTCGCGGCGCGCCGCCGGCTGCTGCGGGCCGCGCAGGTCCGCTGGACGATCACCGCGGAGCGGCTGCTGGTGCGGGCCCGCCCCGGCCGCCGCCGCGAGATCCAGGACCTGCGCGCCCGGGACGTCGCGGCGGTCGTCGTCGGGCCCGGCCTGCGGCTGGACCCGGTGAGCGGCGAGCCGCGCCGCGCCGACCTCGCCGCGCTGGCGTTCGGGCACCGGATGGAGCTGGTCGCCCGGCTCCCCGCGCACGGCCTGGACGGCTTCCAGCTCGCGCACGCCCTCGACGACCACGGCTACCGCGTGATCACCCCGGGGGCGCGGTCGCCGCGCCGCCCCGACTACGGGCTCGAAGGGCTGCCGGAGATCTTCGCGCAGGTGCCGGGCGGGCGCCTCGTCGTCGAGGACGACGGGCTCGGCTGGGCCGACGCCGCCGGCGACGTGGTGCTGAAGATGCCCCAGGACCGCATCGGCGGCATCGAACTGCTCACCGTCTCCGGGCACGCCTGGGTCCGGCTGTACGACGCCGACGGCGACGAGTTCTTCGCCGCGCCCCTGTCGGCGCTGCGGATCTCCCGCACCGACCTGCGCGACTCCGCGCGCCGCGCCGGGCTCCCGGTCAACGACGCCGAGTACGACGCCTACCTGAGCGCCGCGTTCCACTCGGCCATGTCCTCGCTGTCCGCCCCCGATCCGGAGCCCGCCCCCGCCCTGTCCGCCAAGAGCGCCGTGCGGGAGGGCGCCGCTCCCCGGCCGGAGCCGTCCGACGAACCCGGGCTCGCCTTCCCCGTCCACACCGCGCCCAGCCCGGTGACCGCGCCGGGCACGGTCCTGGACGCGACCCGCCGGTCCCGCGTCGGCACCTACGGGATGAGCGTCCTGCTGTGCGAGGCGGTGGCGCTGCTGGGCGCGGTATGGCTCGGCCCCGACCTCGGCGGGTTCAACACCACGGCGATGTGGTCGGTGCCCGCCGGGCTGGTGATCGGGCTCGTCGGCTACTGGCTGTACGACCGCAACCGGTCGCAGCTGCGCGTGTCGTCGGCCGGGGTCGCCGTCATCACCCGGCGCGGCAAGGTCGAGTGGGACGTGGCCCGCGACCGGCTCGGCGGCGTCGGCGTCGACGAGGCGGTCGAGCGGATGCCCCGGCTGGTGGTGTGGGGGCCGTCCGGGCGGGTGCTGCGTCAGATCGCGTTCCCGCCGGACCTCGGCGAGCTGCGCCGCGCCTGCGAGCGCTACGGCGTCCCCTGGGGCCCCCCGGACGCCGACCGTCCCGCGCCCCCGCCGCCGGAGCTGTGACGCAGCGGCCACGTCACCAGCGGCTCGTAGGTGAGCCGGGTGTAGTCCTTGCCGGGCAGGTGGCTGCGCATCAGCTGGACCGAGTCCGCCGTCCACGGCATGCCCGCGAACGACGACAGCGCCTCGATCAGCGACCGCACGTCCACCGGCCGCCGCGACCGCGCCAGCGTCATGTGCGGGCGGAAGCCGCGGTGCTTGTCGGGCAGCGTCCCGACGCGGCGGCCGGCGGCGGTGGTGGAGGCCGCCAGCCGGGCCAGCGCGCGGCGGTCGCCGTACAGGCCCGTCCACAGGACGCGTGCGTGCGCGCCGCTGCCGGGGAACGCGCCCGCGCCCGCCAGTGACAACGTCATCCGCTCGTGGCGGCCCACGGCGCGCTCCAACCGCGGGAGCAGCTTCTCCAGGGTGCGGTCGTCGACCTCGTCGAGGAACGTCAGCGTGACGTGCATCAGGTCGCGCCGGACCCAGCGCAGCTCGGGGACCGCCCCGAGGTGCGGCCGGACCGCCTCCGCCAGCTCGTCCAGAACGTCGTCCGGCGGGACGAGTGCCACGAAGAGCCTCATGAATCCGTCCACAGGGCCACCCCGCCAGCTTGTCAACAGGTGGCACTCCTTGTCACGCAAATGGGGCCACCCGAATCTTGGTGCCCGGCGGACCGCAGGGGCCGCGCCGGGCCCTACCGGACGCCGGCGCGGACGCGGCGGAACCGGGCCGGCGCGGGGCGCGCCGCCTTCCGCCCGTCCGGTGAGCCTCCGGCCTCGTCCGACGACCACCGCATGGCGAGGGCTCCCACGGCCAGCGCGGCGACCACGGAGATCAGCCCGCCGAGGACGAGGGACGCCCGCGCGCCGAACTGCTGGGCCAGCCAGCCGATCGCGGGCGCGCCCAGCGGGTTCGTCCCTAGGAACACGAGCATGTAGAGGGCCATGACGCGGCCGCGCATTTCGGGCGCGACGCCGAGCTGGACGGTCGCGTTCGCCGCCGTCATGATCGTCATCATCGCGATCCCGGTCGGCACCAGCAGCGCCAGGAACGACCAGTACGTCGGCATCAGGCCGGTGAGGGCCTCCAGGACGCCGAACACCAGGCCCATCGCCACCAGCAGCCGCAGCCGGGGCCGGGCGACCCTGCGGGCGGCCAGCAGGGCCCCGCTGAGCGCGCCCACCGCCAGCATGCTGGACGCGAGGCCGAACGCGGAGGCGTCGGTGTGGAAGACCTGCTTCGCCACCAGCGCGACCGTGATGTTGAAGTTCATCCCGAACATGGCGAGGAACCCGATGAGGGTGAGGACGAGCATCAGGTCGCGGCGGCCGCGCACGTAGCGGAGCCCCTCGCGCAGCTGCCCCTTGGCGCGCTTGACGGGGGCGGCGGGGTGCAGCTCGTCCGCCCGCATGGCGTAGAGGCCGAACAGGACGGCGCCGAACGACGCGGCGTTCACGAGGAAGACGGGGCCGGTGCCGATCAGCGCGATGAGCACCCCCGCGACGGCCGGGCCGAGCAGCCTGGCGCCGTTGAAGGTGGCGCTGTTCAGCGCGATCGCGTTCGGCAGGTCGCGCCGGCCGACCATCTCGACCACGAAGGCCTGGCGGCTCGGATTGTCGACGACGGTCGCGACGCCGAGGCCGAACGCCAGCAGGTACACGTGCCACACCTGCGCCGAGCCCGAGATCGAGAGCAGGCCGAGGATCAGCGCGAGCACGCCCATCGACACCTGCGTGAGCATCAGCACGCGGCGCTTGGGATAGCGGTCGGCGATCACACCGCCCCACAGCCCGAACAGCAGCATCGGCAGGAACTGCAGGCCGGTCGTGATGCCGAGCGCGGTGCCGCTGCCGTGGGCGAGGTCGAGGACGAGCCAGTCCTGCGCGACGCGCTGCATCCACGTCCCGGTGTTGGAGACGACCTGCCCTGCGGCGTACAGGCGGAAGTTGCGGTTGCGGAGCGATCGGAACATGCCGCCGCCGCCCTCGGGCTCCTGGCCGGAGGCCTCGGCTCCCGCGGAGCGCTCCGTCTCCGGCAGTTCGGGGGCGGACGGTTCGGGCGCGGGCTCCGGGGCGTCCGCGACGGGCTCGTGGAACGTTCCGGCCCTGCCGTTCACAGAAGCACCGTTCACGGAAGCACCGTTCACCAAAGGATCGGCCGCGGAGGTCTCGGAGGTCCCGGCCGCTGAGGGGGCGGTCGAGGAAGGGGCGGCGTCCGGGCGCGCGGCGGGACGGGTCGGCGCGTGCGCGGCGGGACGGGGTGCGGGGCGGCGGCGCGGTCGGGCGGGGCTCGCCAGGGCGGCGGACCGGGCCGGATGTGCGGACCTCCGCCCGCGGCCCCCGCGCGTCGCGGGCCCCTCGGGTTCGTCGGGGCGTTCGTTAGCAGAAGTCATTACCAAGGCTAACGGTAATGGCCGCGCGTACATTCCGGCAAGTGCCCGCGAACCGGGGTCAGGAACGGCTGAGCCTGTCGATGATGGGGGCGGCGCGGCGGAGGATCTCGCGCTCGTCGTCGGTCAGCTCGCCGAGCCGCGTGGCGAGCCACGCCTCCTTGCGGCGCCGCTCGTCGGCGAGCAGGGCGGCGCCCGCGTCGGTCGCGTTCAGCACGACCTGGCGCCCGTCGGTCGGGTGCGGGCTGCGCGCGACGAGCCCCCGCTCCTCCAGGTAGGCGATGACGCGGGTCATCGAGGGCGGCTGCACCTTCTCGTGGTCGGCGAGCTCGCGCGGCGTCATCGACCCGTGCCGCTCGATGGCGGCGAGCGCGGCGAACTGCGTGAGCGACAGCGGGCTCGGGCCGCTGCCGCCCGCCGCGGACGGCCGCAGCGTGCGCAGCCGGCGCGACAGCCGCGCGATCGAGATGCGCAGCTCCTCGGCCAGGCCCGGCGCGGACGCCGTGCGGCCCCGGATCGGTGGCAATGTCATCGTCCTCGGTCTCCTGTGCTGCCCATGCTGCCACGCCGCCACTTGACACTGTTGCTAATGTCCTTAGCCTTATAGCTACAGAGTCATAGAGGAGGGTCACGATGCCCCGTGCGGGACTGTCGCCCGACGCGGTCGTGGACGCCGCCGTCGCCGTCGTGGACGCCGAGGGCCCCGGTGCCCTCACGCTGGCTGCGGTGGCGGGAAGGGCCGGGGTCGCGACGCCCTCCCTGTATAAGCATGTCCGCAATCTCGCCGAGTTGCGACATCTGGTGACCGCGCGCGTCCTGGAAGAACTCACCGAACGGCTCGGGGAGGCCGCGGTCGGACGGTCCGGCGACGACGCCGTCCGGGCGCTGATGTACGCCTACCGGTCCTATGTGGTGGAGCATCCGGGCCGCTACGGGGCGCTGGAGCAGGAGGCGGCCCCGGAGGACGGCCCGGTGCACGCCGCCGCCGAGCGTCTGCTGAACGTCATCTACGGGGCCCTGCGCGGCTACGCCCTGGCGGGCCCGGATCTCGTCCACGCGGCGCGCTGCCTGCGCTCGGCCGTCCACGGCTTCGCCGTCCTGGAGGCGGCGGGCGGCTTCGGGCTGCCCGAGGACCTGGAGGCCAGTTATGAGCTGCTCATCACGATGACCACCGGCGGACTGGCGGGTCGGAGCCGCGTAGCCTGAGCGCATGAGCCCTCCGCGCCGCCCGGATCCGCCGCCGATGCAGACCAACGACGTCCGCGTCGCGGCCGCCGGGGCGGTCGCCTGGGCGGTGGCGCTGGTCGTGCTGCTGATCGTCGGGCTGCCGTCGCAGGACCGCTGGTGGCTGTGGGTGTGCGCGGTCGGCATCGGGATCGGGCTGTTCGGCATGTGGTACACCCCCAGGCTCCAGGCCGGGCGGGCCCGGCAGGAGGCCGAACGCGCCGCCAAGCGCGAAGGCGCCGGCTAGGCCTCCAGGTCGTCCTCGGCGAGCAGCACGGGCAGGGCCTCGGGGGCGCGCAGGACGGCCTCCAGCAGGAGGCGATCGGCCCAATGCCCGGTGGACCAGGCAAGCGCACGTGCCAGGCCGCCCGCGCCGCTCGCGTGGATCCGGCCGTCTCTGGTCCACCACGGGACGTCCTGGCCGTCCACGACGAGGCGTTCGTGGGCGAGGTACCCGGCGGGAGCGTCCGCCAGGACCGCCCTGACGGCCTCCGGTACGGGGCGCTCCTCACCCGCCGACTCCACGAGCCCCGGGATCTCCTCGCCCGCAAGCGGCAGGTCCAGGAGCTCGGCGAGGCGCGTGTCGCGGCCCTGCCCGGCGATCACGAGCGGCTGCCCTTCCAGCAGGGGAAGGAGGTCGGGGCCGTCGAGGACGAGGGCGTCCGCCGCGTCGACCACCTCGACCTCGCCGTCCACGACCGCCCGCACCCGGTCGGGCGGCTCGACGGCCGCGTCCGGGGCGTCGGCCAGCGCCGTCCAGAGCCCGCCCAACTGGGCCCGCCCCACGGACCGCCGGGCATCACCGAGGCGGTCGAGCAGCTCTTGCGCTCCCCCAGGCTCATCAAGCAGGTCCGCCAGCGACGTGCGGACGCCCAAGGCGAGCAGGAGCCGCTCTTCCAGGCCCGACGGCGCGACGTCGTAGAGCCCCGTCAACGCCTCGTCGCCGCCCAGGCGGAACTCGCCCGGCCTGCGGCCTTCCAGAACGGGATGACGACTCAGCCACCACGCGGTGTAGGACGGCACGGCGACGCGCCGCCCGTTGTGCAGGGTGACGTGGGCGGGATCCACGATCGCGGCCCGCCACGGCGGCTCGGCGAGAACCCTGAGGGCCGCCCCCCAGTCGTCGACGAGTTCGAGGTCGCGGACGGCCGTGAACTCGGGGACGAGCGGCGGAAGATCCTGCTCGCCGATCCGGCGCAGCACGTCGTCGGCCCACAGGTCCTCGTCGTCGAGGTCCAGGCTCTCGGCCTCGTCGGCGAGGCCCATGAGGTTGACGTCCTCGGCCTTCGCCAGGGCGAAGCCGTCCAGGACGCCGGCGGCCGTGAGCGTCTCCGGACCCCAGCGCTCCAGGAGTTCGCCGTCCACGACGCCGAACGGCGCGTCCTCGGCCATGAGCCCTCGTAGCGGGCTCTCCGGCAGGAGCAGCTCGCCCGCCGGATAGAGGTCGCCGTCGTCGCCGGGCAAGGCCAGCTCGGCCAGCCACGGCTCATCGCCGGGATCGAGATGCGCGGCGGCGACCAGCCCCAGCACGGCCTCGGCGACCGCGTCGGGATCGTCGGACTCGAAGGACTCCTCGACGGCGGCGCGGACGGCGGCGTCCGCCAGCACGGCCCGCGGCCCCGCCTCCACCGCGCCGAGCCGCGCCAGCAGCGGGTGCACGGCCTCCGGGTGGACGAAGCGCAGCCCGAGCGCGTCCAGGCCTGCGGGGTCGACGCCGTCCGCGATCAGCAGCCCGCGCGGCCCGCGCACCACGCGCCCCGTCCCGCCCGCCAGCGGTACCGGGAGAGCCCCCAGAGCGTCCGTGGCGGCCCCGGCGAGCGCCTCGTACACCCGGTGCCACCACGCCGGTTCCCGGTCCACAGCGGCCAGCTCGTCGACCACGTCGGCCAGTTCGACCCGCCGCACGCCGAGCGCCGCCAGCGCCGGGCTCCGCGCGGGCCACTCCGGCGGCAGCAGGCCGCCGACGACGGCGGCCTCGCCGATGTCCCCCTCGCCGTCGCCGGCGCGGCCGCCGAGCACCTCGACGAACGGGGCCGGCGCGTCCACGGCGACCGCGTCGCGCCCGCGCGTCCGGTGGGGCAGGACGGGCGCCTCCGGGAGGCGTTCCCGGATCCCCCGCCGGATCCGCGCGTCCAGCTCTCCGGCGCCGACCGGACCGGGCACGAGCCCCAGCACCTTCGGGGAGACGGGCAGCTCGCCCAGCAGCCGCACGTAGGCGTCGGCGGAACGGTCGACGAGGAAGTCGGTCAACGCCCCGGGCGCGACGTGCCGCCGGTCAGGGGCGAGCGGGAACGACCCGATGAGCAGCGCGGGCAGGTCGAGCCGCTCGTCGCTCGGCGTGGGCGCGTGCAGGACGCTGGGCGCGCCCTCGGGGAGACCGTCCCCTGGGAGGGCCCACCGCACCTGCCAGAACGGCCGTGCCCGCTCCTCCACGGGACGGTCCTCCAACAGGGCCGCGGGGATCTCTCCATGCTCCTCGACCGTCCGCCAGATGCCGCCGTCGATGACGACCTCGCCCGGGGCCGGCCGCTCGGCGGTCAGCGTCCGGACGTCGCCGTCGATGTCGATCTCGACGTGCTCAAGCGCGGGCAGCGCCAGCATGAGCGCCGCTCCCACCTGCCCGAGCTGCCGCCGGACGGACTCGACCGCCTCGCCCCGCAGCGGCAGCCGCACGACGGTGTCGAAGCCCGCCGGGACCTCGGGTGCCCGCTCAAGGGCGAACGGCAACCGCAGCAGCGGCACGTGCCCGCCCCGCCGCGCCAGCTCCTCGGCGAGGCCCGGGATCTCCTCGACCAGCTCCCGGGCCCGCGCCGCCGACCATTGGACGCCCGCCGCCCCGGACGCGATGGCCGGGTCGTCGGTCACGGCGACGACGGCGGCGAAACCGACGCCGAACCGGCCGACGGTGGCCGGCTCGTCGCGCTTGGCCGAGGCGCGCAGCGTGGAGAGGGCCTCGACGCCCGCGGCGTCCAGCGGCGCCCCGGTGTTCGCCGCGACCAGCAGCGGCTCCCCGCCGGTCCGCAGCGTCAGGGCGAGGCGGCCGGGCACCGCGGCGCGCCGCGCCGCGTCGGCGGCGTTCTGCGCCAGCTCGATGACGACGCGGTCGCGGTAACCGCCGAGGGCGTGGTCCTCCTCGACGTTGGCGTCCTCGCGGAAGCGCGCCGGGGACTCCGCCCAGGCGCGCAGGACCCGCTCACGCAGCGCCCGCGCGCCGAACACGTCCTCCATGGGGATCAGCTGTGGCCGAGCGCCTCGTCGTCGAGGGACGCTCCGTCGAGGGACGCGGCGTCCTCGTCACCGCCGGTGGGGACGATCTCGTAGCCGAGCTCGTCGATGACCGGGGGGTTGTGCTCGGACACCGCCGGGAGGGACACGGCCTCGGAGTGGGCGCCGCAGCCGTGGTCGGCGGAGACGACCCGGCCGTCGTCGGGCGCGTACTCGTTGGCGCAGACGCCGAAGACCTGCCGCAGCGCACCCGCCAGCGCCACGTAGAAGCCGCACGTGGAGCACTGGGCGGGGGCGGACGCGGCGATCGGGGCGCGGGGCCCGGCGACGCCCTCGTACCAGCGCGTGGCGGCCTCGTCGCGGCCCTCCCGCGACAGCACCCGGACGCGGCCGAGGCCGAGCTCCCACAGGGCCTCGCGGTCGGTGGACTCGTCCACCTGCGTGAAGCCCGGCGCGAGCCGCACGTCGTCGGGCGCGGTGGGCAGCAGGTCGCCGGGGCCGAGGTCGCCCGGGCGCAGCCGCTCCAGCCACGGCACCCACGGCGGCGCGAGGAGCGCGTCGTCGCCGGGGAGCAGGACGCACTCGCTGACCGTGACGTTCTTGGCGCGCGAGGCCCTGGCCACCGTGACGGCCCACCGCCACCCCGTGTACGCGGGGTCGAGGCACGCGAAGTAGTGCGTGACCACCCGGTCGCCCTCGGCTCGCAGGCCGAGGTGCTCGCCGACCTGCGCGGCGCCGGCGGTCTCCTCGGCTGCCTCGCGGGCGAGGTCGACCGCCTCGGCGCAGGCGGTGTCGACGGCGGGTGTGCGGGGCCGGCGGGCGGCCCCGGACGTGGTGCGCGCGGCGGCGGATCGCGCGGGGCTGGACTGGCGCTGTGGGCTCACATGTCAATTCTCGCCCATGCGGGCACGTGACCCGCACAAGACGGGCGCCGTCCGCGAGGTGATCCCGCATTCCATCGGGGAACGTACTCTCATCAATCAAGGACTCCGATGGCCGCCCCCGGCCCCTGGGCCGGGTCGATCGACCGCGAGGAGAGATCAGGGCGCATGGCAGACCGGACACGGGCGGGTCGGTCCGTGCGCGCCGCCACCGGGGGTGCGGCGCGGGCGTGCCGCGCCGCGCGCTCGGCCGTGCTCGGGACGGGCCGGCTCACCCGCCGCGTCACCCACGCGCAGGGCGCGGGCCGCAGCGGGCTCGGCAGCCTGATCGAGGCGTCCGCGATCAACTCCGCCGGGGACGCGCTGGTCACCGTCGCGCTCGCCGGAACCCTGTTCTTCGGCCTGGACGTCAACCAGGCGCGGAGCCAGGTCGCCCTCTACCTCGTCGTCACGATGGCCCCGTTCGCGCTGGTCGCGCCGCTGATCGGCCCGGCGCTGGACCGGGCCCGGCACGTCCGCCGGTACGCGATCGCGAGCACGTTCGTGATGCGGGCGCTGCTGTGCTGGGCGCTGGCGAGCGCCCTCCCGCACGGCGACCAGGTCACCTTCCTGCCGGCCGCGTTCGGCGTGCTGGTGCTGTCCAAGGCGTTCGGGGTGCTGCGGGCCGCCGTCACCCCGCGCGTCCTGCCGGACGAGATCTCGCTGGTGACGGCGAACGCGCGGTGCTCGTTCGCCGGGCTCATCACCGCGTCGATCGCCGCGCCCGCCGGGGCCGGCCTCGCCCTGCTCATCGGGCCGGGCTGGGTGCTGCGCATCGGCACGGCCCTGTTCCTGCTCGGCGTCGTGTTCACCATGCGGCTGCCCCGGCACGTGGACGTCCCCGAGGCCGAGCCGGCGGCGGAGAAGGCGTCCCCCCGCCCGCGGTGGCTGGCGCTGCCGCGCGTCGGCCCGGTCGTCGCGGAGGCGATGCAGGCCAACGCGGTGCTCCGCGCGTTCTCCGGCTTCCTGATCATCTACCTGGCGTTCCTGCTCCGGCAGGAGCGCTTCGACCCCGTGTCGCACCATGTCGCGCTCGGCCTGCTGGCGGCGTGCGCGGGCGCGGGCGGGCTGATCGGCACCGCGCTCGGCGCCTGGATGAAGGCGCGGGCGCCGCGGTTCATCGTGTCGGCGACGCTGGCGTGCGTCACCGGCGTCACCGCCGCGGGCGCCGCGTTCTTCGGGCTGTGGGCGGCCCTCGCCGTGGCGACCGCGGCCGGACTCGGCCAGGTGCTCGGCAAGCTGTCCATGGACGCGGTGGTCCAGCGCGAGATCGGCGAGGAGGTCAGCTCGTCCACGTTCGCGGTGTCGGAGACCCTGCACCAGCTCAGCTGGGTGCTCGGCGGGCTGCTCGGCCTCGCCATGTCGATCATCGCGGACGGGCGGCTCGCGCTCGCGGTCGTCGCGGCCGCGCTGGCCCTGGCGTTCGGGGTGCTGGTGATGCGGCAGGCCGGAGCCCGGCGCCACCCGCACCGCACCGAGCACGGCGGCACGCTGACGGACGCGCACCACGAGATGCGCGCCTGACCTCCGGCCCCCGGAGCGCTAGGGCGCCAGGTCGTCGGCGACGGCCCGCAGCACGATGGCGATCTTCTTGGCCTCCGCGGGGGCCGGGTGCTTGCCCCGCCGGTAGGTGTTGGAGATCCCGTCCAGCAGCTTGATCAGGTCCTCGGTGATGACGACCATCTCGTCGGGCTTCTTGCGCCGCTGCTTGGCGATGGTCTTCTCCACCGACGGCAGCGTCTCCAGCACCCGCACCTGCAGCGCCTGCTGGCCGCGGCGCCCCTCGACCACCCCGAACTCGATGCGCTGGCCCGGTTTGAGGGTCGTGACCCCGCTCGGCAGCGCCGACGAGTGCACGAAGACCTCACCGCCGTCGTCGCGGGTGAGGAAGCCGAACCCCTTGTCGGAGTCGTACCACTTGACCTTGCCAGTCGGCACCGGAGACCTCGTTCGGTAATCGTCCTGAATCGACCCCAAGATTAGTGCCTCGCCGCGGGCCGGTGAACATGCCGGGTGCCCCCGCGACGCCTGCGGGGCAACGCGATAGAAGCTATCCCGGACGCCCCGGGACGGCATCCGAATATCGGCCCGCAGCTCAGCCCGTCCGGAACCCGCCGAGCCACGCCGGGAACGCCAGCAGGTCCGGCAGGACGACGTCCGCGCCGTAGGCGGTCAGGGCCGCCGAGTCGAACGCGCCGGTCGCGACGGCCACCGCGACCGCCGAGGCCGCCCGGGCGGCGTCCACGTCGCCGGTGTGGTCGCCGATGTAGGCGCCGGCGCCGTGCTCGCGCAGGACCGCGCCCTTGTCGGCGCCGAACAGGCCGCCGACCACGGCGTCCGCCGCCAGCCCGAGGAACCGGACGGTCCGCTCGGTGTCGGCCTGGTTCTTGCCCGACACGACGACGACCCGTCCGCCCCGGGCGCGCACCGCGTCCAGCGCGGCCGCCGCGCCCGGCATGAGGACGGTCGCCGGGACCGCGATGTCGGCGTAGATCGCCCGGTACCGCGCCGCCATCGCCGGCACCTCCGCGGGCGGGAACCAGTACGCCAGCTCCTCCTCCAGCGGAGGCCCGATGCGCCGCACCACCTGGTCGGTGTCGATCGGCACGCCCGTCTCCGCGGCGAGGGCCGCGTAGACGGCGCCGATCCCGGCGCGGGTGTCGGCGAGGGTCAGATCGAGGTCGAAGCCGATGGCGAGGCCGGCGCGGGGCGCCGCGGAGGGGTCGAGATCGAGCACGTCCACAGGGTAAGGGGCTGGACACACGCGAGGACCCGCGCTCTCCTGGTAGTGGCGATGCGACGGGATCCGAGTAGGAGAGCGCGGGACCGTGTCTCGGATATACCCGGGCCCTCGACCACAAACCACCTGACCAGGGAAAACGCAGCACCCGAACGCACCATCCGAGCCCCAAGGACGATCGGCGCCCCGCCCCGGCGAAGGAGGCCGCACATGGCAGAGACCCAGACCGAGCCGGGCGGTGACCACCGCGCCCCGCGCACCCGCCGGCCCTTCCCCGCCGCCGCGGTCCGCCGCCGCGCCGTCGCCCTGCTCGCGGCGGCCGTCTCCGTCGCCACCACGATCGTGGTGGCGATCCTGGCCGTGCACATCGTGTTCACGGCCTTCGAGGCCAACACCGGAAACGACCTCGTCCGCTGGTTCGGGGACCGCGCCACCGACCTGTGCTGGCAGTTCAAGGACGTCTTCCAGCCCGAGAACGCCAAGGTGGAGGTCGCCGTCAACTACGGCCTGGCCGCCCTCGTCTACCTGGTGATCGGCCGCATCGTCGTCGGCCTCGTCCGCCGGCTGGGCTAGCCTCCCGCTAGTCGCGGCCGGGGAAGCGGACCGTGCCGAAGGGCCACGCCGTCGTGACCCACCCGCGGACGAACGCCTCCAGCTCCTTCTCCAGGACGGAGTTCTCCTCGTCCGAGCGCACCCAGAAGACCACCACCGCGTCCGCGCCGGGCCGGTCCGAGGGGGCGACGTGGATGCGGCCGAGCTGCCGCTCCCCGTCCGGCGTGATCACGACGTAGCTGAAGGAGCGCCGCAGCTGCCCCTGCTTCTGCAGCCACGCGACGTCGATCAGGGCCTGCTCGAAGGTGAACTCGCGGTCGGGCCAGCCCCACTCGGGCCCGAACCGCCCGGCCAGCCGGTCCAGGCTGCCCATGACGGCGCCGTAGTCCTTGACCACGTCGTGGACGGTGATCGGACGGATCTGGAAGTCGGGCCCGGCCACCAGGGTGGGCACCACGAAGTCCTCGGGCAGGAAGTCCCGGGCGGCCGCCTTCCGCGGAGACTTGAACATCGCCGACCTTTCCGACGACGCCCCTTCCGGCGACGGGGCGCGGACGAGGGAACTCTAGTCCGCGCCCGGCCCGGCGGGAGCGGCATCACGGATTCGGACGCGCCGCGCGCGACGCGGGGACCGGCCGCTCGAACATGCCTTACTGTTCTTGCGGAGGAATTCATCACCATGACGACATCCACGCGCGAGCGCATCGTGTCCGAGTCGCTCCGGCTGTTCGCCGACCGGGGCTACGCGGCCACGTCGGTCGCGGAGATCGAGGCGGCGGCCGGCCTGTCCCCGGGCGCCGGCGGCCTCTACCGGCACTTCCGGTCCAAGGAGGAGGTGCTCGCCTCCGCCATCCGCGAGCACATCGAGCGGACCCGCCGGCAGATCAGCGACGTCCTCACGCAGGCCACCGCCTACGAGGAGCGCCCGCTCGAGGTCCGGCTGCGCATGACGTGCCACGCCGGCCTGGCCAAGATGCGCGAGGAGCAGGACCTCATCCGGGTGCTGTTCCGCGACCTCGACCAGTTCCCGAACCTGGTCGCCGAGATGCGCGAGGGCATCGTCAACCCGCTCTACGACGGCATCGCCACCTGGCTGTCGGCCCAGCCCGAGTTCGCGGGCTCCGACGAGGACTGGCCGGCGGTCGCCGCGATCCTCGGCGGCGCCGTGGTGAACTACTGGCTGGCGAACGAGGCGATGTACGAGCCGCCCACCCGCATAGACGAGAAGCGGTTCGTGGAGAGCTGGGCCCGTCTCGGCCTCGGGCTGGTGCACCTGGAGCGCACGCCCGCCACCTGACACGGCACACCCGGGTTCCCCACCGTGCGCGGGCCTCTAACCTGGAGGCCCGCGTGCCTGCGGCATGCACGCGACTTAAAGTTGGGGAACGGCATGGAAACGTATGCGGACTGGTTGCGCGCGCGAGGCGATGACGAACTCCGCGCGCTGCTGTCCGCGCGTCCCGAACTGCTCGCCCCCGTCCCCGCCGACCTGACCGCGCTCGCCGCCCGCGCCGCCACGCCCGCCGCGGTGTCCCGCGCGCTCGACCGGCTGGACCGCTTCACCCTCGCCGTCCTGGAGGCCCTGCTCGTCCTGCCCTCGCCGACCGGGCCGGACGCGCTCGCCACCGCCCTCGGCGCCACTGCCGAGCAGGCCGCGAACGCGCTCGGCACGCTCCGCCGGTTCGGCCTCGCCTGGGGGGACGGCGCCCCGGCCGCGGCGCCCGGCGTCCGGCAGAGCCTGCCGCACCCCGCCGGGCTCGGCCCGCCCGTCCGGGAGGTCTTCGCGGGCTACCCCGCCGAACGCCTCACCGACCTGGTCACCGACCTGGACGGGGAGGCCCCGCGCGGCTTCGCCGACTCCGGCCGGCTCCTCGCCCGGCTCTCCGAGCTGCTGACCGACCCGGCCGCGCTCATCGACGACGCCGGGCCCGAGGCGCGGGCCGCCCTCGACCAGCTCGCCTGGGGCCCGCCGGTCGGGCGGGTCGCCGACGCGCGCCGCCCCGTCCGGCTCGACACCGCCACCACCCCCATCGAGCGGCTCCTGGCGCGCGGGCTCCTCGCCGCCGAGGACGACCGCACGGTCACGCTGCCCCGCGAGGTCGCCCTGCACCTGCGCGGCGGGCGGCTGTTCCGGGACGTCCCGGCCGAGCCGCCCCCGCTCACCCCGGCGGCGGAACCGCGCCCCGAGGACGTGGTCGTGCGCGCCGCGGCGAGCGAGGCCGCGGGCGCCGTCCGGCTCATCGAGGAGCTGCTGGAGCGCTGGGGCCTCGAACCGCCGCCGGTGCTGCGCAGCGGCGGCCTCGCCGTCCGCGACCTGCGCGCCGCCGCGACGCTACTTGACGTCCCGGAGTGGAAGGCCGCCCTGCTCGTCGAGGTCGCGTACGCGGCCGGCCTGCTGACCCGCAGCGGCGACCTCGACGGCGAGTGGCTGCCCACCCCCGCCTACGACCTGTGGCTGATGCGCGACACCGCCGGGCGCTGGACGGAGCTGGCCCGCGGCTGGCTGAAGTCCGACCGCGCCGCCGGGCTCGCCGGGGAGCGCGACGACCGCGACCGGCTGATCAACGCGCTCAGCGAGGCGATGGTGCGCAGCAGCGCGCCGACCACCCGGCGCGCCGTGCTGGAGGTCCTCGCCAGTGCCGACCGCGGCGTCGTCGTCGGCGAGGACGCGCTCCGCGCCCGCCTGGCGTGGCTGCGCCCCCGCCACGGCGGGCCCGTCCGCGACCGCCTCGTCGGCTGGACGCTCCGCGAGGCCGCCGCCCTCGGCCTGACCGGGTTCGGCGAGCTGGTCCCGTTCGGCCGCGACCTGCTCGCCGGTGACGACCCCGAGCCCGCGCTGGAGAAGTACCTTCCGGAGCCCGTCGACGAGATTCTCGTCCAGGCCGACCTGACCGCCGTCGCCCCCGGCCCGCTGGTCACCGACCTCGCCAGGGAGCTGGCGCTCGCCGCCGACGTCGAGTCCACCGGCGGCGCCACCGTGTACCGCTTCACCCCCGAGTCGATCCGCCGGGCCCTGGACGCGGGGCGGACCGCCGCCGACGTCACCGACCTGCTCACCCGGCACTCGGCGACCCCGCTCCCGCAGCCGCTCGTCTACCTGATCGACGACGTCGCCCGCCGGCACGGGCACCTGCGCGTCGGGGCCCTGTCGTCCTACGTCCGCACCGACTCGCCCGCCACCCTCGACGAGATCCTCGCCGACCGGCGCGCCGCGCCGCTGCGCCTGCACCGCCTGGCCCCGACCGTCCTGGCGTCCGGGCTCCAGCGCGCCGACCTGCTCGACGGCCTGCGCGCCATGGGCCTGGCCCCGGTCGCCGAGGCGCCCGGCGGCGGCGTGATCGTGACCCGGCCGGACGCGCAGCGCGCCGACCCGCCGCCCACCGCCGAGATCGTCCGGCTCCGCCCCGACGACCGCACCGACGCCTCGATGATCTCCGCGGCGGTGCGGGCGCTGCGCGCCGGCGACGAGGCGTCCCTGCACGGCGCCGAGCACGCCCGGCAGGCCCCGGCCGGCGAGCCGCCCCGCTCGCCCGCGATGGCCACCGTCGAGCGGCTCCGCGGCGCCGTCGAGCGCGGCGGCCGCGTCTGGATCGGCTACCTCGACCAGCAGGGCCAGGCGTCCAGCCGCATCGTCGAGCCCGTCCGGGTCGAGGGCGGCTTCCTCACCGGCTACGACGCGACCCGCGCCGCCGTCCACCGGTTCGCCCTGCACCGCATCACCGGCGTCTCCGAGCTCGACGACGCCTCCTGAGGCCGCTCCGCCTTCGCCGCTCCCCGGGGCCGACCGCTGTCCGGAACCGGACGCTCCGCGCCGCGGGAACCGGCGAACGTCGCATACGGTCCAATCAATGATCCATCGGACCGGTAGCGTGTCCGGACGAGTGGTGTGAGGAGGCTCCCCGATGAGCGGCTACGGAGGGCGTCCGCCGTCGGGCTGGGAAGACCCTTACGGCGGATCCCAGAACTGGGAGGCGGGCGGCGCGTACGGGCAGCAGTACGGGTACACCCAGCCCGGCTACGGCTACGGGCCTCCAGGCGTCTCCCCCCACCAGTCCACGGGCAACGGGTCCACCATCGCCGCGCTCGTCTGCAACGCCGTCGCGGTCACGCTGTGCTGCAACATCGTCGCGCTCCCCGGCCTGATCACCGCGGCGATCGCCCTCGGCCGCGCCCACAGCGACCCGGAGTCCACCCGGAGACTGACGATCTGGAGCTGGTCGCTCTTCGCCGCGTCCGTCCTCGTCGGGATCATCCTCGTGGTCATCTGGATCGCGTTCGGCGTCATGTCCGACCCCGAGTACAGCTCCTCCGACGGGATCTGACCCGCGCCCCCGCGGTCCGCGGGGGCCTGCGTCCGCGGCGCGGGCGGGGCAATAAAGGCGGCGGCCCGGGCGTTGAATCCTCCGGTCCTCGCCGAACGCGCGAAGCGCCGCCGCCGCTCGGGTAGCGTGCGGCAGCGGTGCCCCGATCCGGGTGAGGGCATCGATCTTCCGAAACCCGACGGGGGCTTCTGCTTTGACCGACGGTCCGCTCATCGTCCAGTCCGACAAGACGCTGCTGCTCGAGGTCGACCACGAGCTGGCCGACGCCTGCCGCAAGGAGATCGCCCCGTTCGCCGAGCTCGAACGGGCGCCCGAGCACGTCCACACCTACCGGGTGACGCCGCTGGCGCTGTGGAACGCGCGCGCCGCCGGCCACGACGCCGAGCAGGTCGTCGACACCCTGATCCGGTTCTCCCGGTACCCCGTCCCGCACGCCCTCCTCGTGGACGTCGCCGACACGATGGCCCGCTACGGGCGGCTGCGGCTGGAGAAGGACCCCGCGCACGGGCTCATCCTGTCGTCCTCCGACCGGGCGGTGCTGGAGGAGGTGATGCGCGCCAAGAAGATCAAGGGCATGATCGGGGACCGGGTCGGCGACGACGCCGTCGCCGTCCACCCGAGCGAGCGCGGCGCCCTCAAGCAGGCCCTGCTCAAGATCGGCTGGCCCGCCGAGGACCTCGCCGGATACGTCGACGGCGAGGCCCACGCCATCTCCCTGGTCGAGGACGGCTGGGGCCTGCGCTCCTACCAGAGCGAAGCCGCGTCGGCGTTCTGGCACGGCGGATCCGGCGTCGTCGTCCTGCCCTGCGGCGCCGGCAAGACCATCGTCGGCGCCGCCGCCATGGCCCGCGCCCAGGCGACCACGCTGATCCTCGTCACCAACACCGTCTCCGCGCACCAGTGGAAGCAGGAGCTGCTGCGCCGCACGTCCCTCACCGAGGACGAGATCGGCGAGTACACCGGCACCAAGAAGGAGATCCGGCCGGTCACCATCGCGACCTACCAGATCATGACGACCCGCCGGAAGGGCGCCTACGCGCACCTGGAGCTCTTCGACGCCCGCGACTGGGGCCTGGTCGTCTACGACGAGGTCCACCTGCTGCCCGCACCCATCTTCCGCATGACCGCTGACCTCCAGGCCCGCCGCCGCCTCGGCCTCACCGCCACCCTCGTCCGGGAGGACGGCCGCGAAGGGGACGTGTTCTCCCTCATCGGCCCCAAGCGGTACGACGCGCCGTGGAAGGACATGGAGGCGCAGGGCTGGATCGCGCCCGCCGACTGCGTCGAGGTGCGCGTCACCCTCACCGACTCCGAACGCCTCGCCTACGCGACCGCCGAACCCGAGGAGCGGTACCGCTTCTGCGCCACGACGGACACCAAGACCAAGCTCATCCAGGCTCTCGTCGACCGGCATCGCGGCGAGCAGACGCTCGTCATCGGCCAGTACATCGACCAGCTGGACGAGCTGGGTACGCTCCTGGACGCGCCGGTCATCAAGGGGGAGACGCGGGTCCGCGAGCGGGAGCGGCTGTTCGACGCGTTCCGCAGCGGGGAGATCGACGTGCTGGTCGTGTCCAAGGTGGCGAACTTCTCCATCGACCTGCCGGAGGCGTCCGTCGCCGTCCAGGTCTCGGGCGCCTTCGGGTCCCGGCAGGAGGAGGCCCAGCGCCTGGGGCGCCTCCTGCGTCCCAAGGCGTCCGGTGCGGGGGCGCGCTTCTATGCCGTCGTGGCCCGCGACACCCTTGACCAGGACTACGCCGCCCACCGGCAGCGCTTCCTGGCCGAGCAGGGCTACGCGTACCGGATCGTCGACGCCGACACCGTCCTCGCCGGCGACGACTTCTGACCCCTCACCATGCCCCTTACGAGCGCGGTAGACCGGCCTCAGCCGCTCTCCCCTCGGTCGATCCAGCGGACGGGCCTGCCGTCCGGGTCCGTCGTCAGCCAGGAACCGTCCCCCAGCGGCTCCAGATCGTATGAATGGCGGGAGTGCGCGTCGAACCGGCCGACCACTCCACCGGTGCGCAGATCGACCCGGTAGTGGACGTGCCATTCCCGTTCGTCGTCCGGTACGTCGTCCTCTTCGAGCTCACCGCAGATCGTGACGATGGCGGTGCCGGCGTCCAGATACCCGCCGCTCCACTCGAACGCCGCGTCCTCGGGGTCGTGCCCGAACGCGGCCACCGGCAGGCTCAGCACCACCTCGCCGCTCGGAGACTCGTGGAAGGCCACGTCCTGCTGCCCGTGGTCGATGCTCATGAACTGCCCGCCGCCCGGCGCCAGGGCCATGACGCACCGGTCGTCCCACGGGTACTGCTCCACTTCGAGCGTCGTCCCCGTGAGGGAGCCGGCGAAGACGAGAGAACCGTCCTGGCCTTCGCCCACGTCGAGCAGCATCCGTGACCCGTCCGGCAGTGGCAGGTGCTCCCCGCCGTGCCCGCAGGACTTCAGATCGGCCTGAGCCCGGACCTCGCCGGACCGGGCGTCGAGAACCACCCATGTGTCGGTGGTCCCGCGACCCGCCATCGCATCCGGCCGGTAGACCCAGACGAGCGTTCCGTCCGGGGAGAACGCGGCACTCGGGATGTGCCCGTACTTCTCCGTCGATCTGGGGAGGAGCGTGTATCGCCAGAGTTCGGCACCGTCGCGGTCCAGGCCGACGACCTCGTGCTTCGTCGTATAGACGAGCCGGTCGCCCAGGGGGGCGACGCCGAGACCGCATATCTCCAGGTCGGTACCGACCTCAACGGAACTCACCGGCTGGAGGAGCCCCTCCGCGGCGGCGTCGATCTCGAAGACGCGGATACGCCCGTCCAGGAACCGGGCGAACAGGTGATTCATGGCGCGCAGACTAACAGCGAGCAGAGCCAGAAACAGGAAAAGGGCCCCGCCGGTAACGGCGGGGCCCTTTTCTAATATGTGTCCGGCGGCGTCCTACTCTCCCACACGGTCTCCCATGCAGTACCATCGGCGCTGAAGGGCTTAACTTCCGGGTTCGGGATGGGACCGGGTGTTTCCCCTTCGCCAAAACCACCGAACGTCTCAACGCACCACCCCGATAGGGGCGGGCAAATCAACGTCCGAGCCTTCGACTCGGTATTCACTTTTCAGTGACAGCGGCAACCAGGTTGTTTTCTGGGAACCACACAGGGACGCGAACAACTCACACAGCGACTCACTTTGAACGTTCAGTGTGTTCAAG